>URNK01000034.1 GCA_900549195.1 uncultured Collinsella sp. | reverse complement strand
CTGCAGCAGCGCGAGTGTGAGCGTACCGACGCCCGGACCAACCTCGAGCACGCGCTCATCGCCCGCAAGCTCCGAAAGTTCGCAAATGCGCTCGATCACATGGTTATCGATCAGGAAGTTCTGGCCCAGGCGATGCTTGGTCGCAAGGCCAAACTCCTCCAGCAGCTCCCTTGTTGCCGTAGGGTTTGCCAAAGGAGAAGTTGTCATAGTTGCCTCCTTAACATGATGGCGGCGTCTTGAAACAAAAGGGCATGGACCGTTGCGGCCATGCCCTTACAGCTAAACTGCAAATTGCCGATATGGCGTTCGCGCGACGTCTTAGCCCAGGCGCGGGAACAGCGGGTCGCCCTTCTCGACGGGCTGACCGCCGGCAAGCAGGCCCCAGGCGCAGATACCCTTGAGGTCGTCGCTCGCGGCCTCGTCCTCGCAGGACAGGCGACGCAAAGCCTCGGCAGAGGTCTGGGGCATGAGCGGCATCAGCAGGTGAGCGGCAATGCGAATGGCCTCGAGCAGGTTGTAGATCACAAACGCCAGCTCGTCAGCCTTGGCCTCGTCCTTGGCAAGCGCCCAGGGCTCGGAGTCCTCGATGTAGTGGTTGGCGGCATGGATGAGCTCCATGACCTCGTCCTTGGCTCCACCGTAATCGAGTGCGTCCATCTTGGCCATGTAGCGCTCAACCAGGCCGTCAGCAATCTTTGCCAGTGGGTTGTCGAACGCATCGGCAGACGCCGGCTTAGCCGGAGCACAGCCGTCAAAGTACTTGCCGCTCATGTTGAGAGAACGCGAGATAAGGTTGCCCCAGCTGTTGGCCAGATCGGCGTTGTAGACCTGCTCCATGCGCTCGAAGCTAATAGCGCCGTCGGTGCCGGGGACCACATCGGTCATGAAGTAGTAGCGATAGCCCTCGACGCCCAGCATGTCGATAACATCCTGCGGGGCGATGGCGTTACCACGGCTCTTTGACATCTTCTCGGCCTTGCCGGTCTCGGCATTACGAACGGTCAGGAAGCCATGGGCAAAGACGTGCTCGGGCAGGGCCTCGCCAATGGCCATGAGCATGGCCGGCCAAATAACGCAGTGGAAACGGATGATGTCCTTGCCCACGATGTGGAACTGCGCGGGCCAGCGATAGGCCAGCTCGGCACGGGCCTCGTCGGTATCGACACCGTAGCCGACAGCCGTCATGTAGTTGAGCAGCGCGTCGAACCACACGTAGGTCACGTGGCCCTCGTCGAACGGGACCTTGATGCCCCAGTCAAAGCTCGTACGGCTCACGGAAAGGTCGTTGAGGCCGCCCTCGACAAAGCTGCGCACCTCGTTCATGCGGAACGCGGGCTCGACAAAGTCGGGGTGCTCGTCATAGAGCTTAAGCAGCTTGTCCTGAAAGGCGGAAAGCTTAAAGAAGTAGGACTCCTCCTGCACGCGCTCGAGCGGGCGGTGGCAATCGGGGCACAGATGCTGACCGACGCTACCGTACTCCTCGTCGCCCTTCTGGACCTGCGTATCGGTGAAGTAGGTCTCGTCGGGCACGCAGTACCAGCCGTCGTAGCTGCCCTTATACAGGTAGCCAGACTCCTTCATGCGCTCCCACAGGTACTGCACGGCATGATGCTGGCGCGGCTCGGTGGTACGGATGAAGTCGTCGTTGGAGATTTCGAGCTTGCTCCAAAGTTCCTTGAAGTGCGGAGCCTGGCTGTCGGTCCACTCCTGCGGCGTCATGTTGTGCTTGGCCGCAGCCTCGGCGACCTTCTCGCCATGCTCGTCCATGCCAGTCAGGAACTTGACGTTATAGCCAGCAGAACGGCGATAGCGAGCCTGGACGTCGGCGATGATGGTGGAATAAGCCGTGCCCAGGTGTGGATCGGCGTTGACGTAGTAGATAGGCGTCGTGATAAAGAACGAAGGCTTGCTTTGATCCATGGGGTTTGTCCTCCAGAAAAACGTTGCATACAGGGGATGATTCTAGCGCAAGGGCTGCATATCCTCCATCTATTGCATATCGAGCACCATGGCATAGACATCGCGCTTGCGGCGCGAATACTTCTGAGACAGGCGCTTGGCAACCGCGGAGGCAGGCTCACCCTCCTCGAGCGCGGCACGGATATCCTCGCGCAGGGCCTCGTCGGGATCCACCGCCGCGGCGCCAACCGGAGCGAGTCCTGCCCCCTCATCCTCACTCGGCGGCGCGATGACCAGCGCAATCTCGCCTTTTACCTCACCGCGGGCACGCAGCTCCTCGGCGAGCTGGGCGGCGAACCCACGCATGACCTCCTCGTGCAGCTTGGTGAGCTCGCGGCAGACGGCAACCTCACGCTGGGGAAAAACCTCGGCCACGGCCTCGAGCGTCGCCACGATACGATGTGGAGACTCGTAGAAGATGAGCGCGCCGGGCACCACGGCGAGACGCTGCAGACGACGCACTCGGTCACCATGCTTGCGGCCTAAAAAGCCTTCGAAGAAAAAATGCTCGCAAGGAATGCCGGACGAAACGAGCGCCGTAACGCAAGCAGAGGGCCCGGGAATAACCTCGACGGGCACATCGGCCTCGCGCGCCGCCTCGACCAGCGCCTGGCCGGGATCGGACACGCTCGGCATGCCGGCATCCGAGGCAAAGGCGAGGGTCTCCCCCGCCAGCAGACGGTCGACCAGACCGGCGGCACGGCTTGCAATGACATTTTCGTCGCAGCGGACGAGCGGTTTGGAAATACCCAGATGCATCAGCAGCTTTGAGGTCACGCGCGTGTCCTCGCAGCAGATCGCATCGGCGGCGCCAAATGCCTCGCCGACGCGCGGGGACAGGTCGCCCAGGTTACCGATGGGCGTACCGACCATATAAAGTTTGCCCGTACGGGCGCCATGTTGCGTCATATCAACCTATTCGATCATGCCGCGCTCGAGCGTGCCGAGCGCCGCGCGGGCATCCCATGCCGCAATGCGCTTCTCGGTCTTCCACGTTTGGAAGAACCAACCGGCAGCCGGCGCAAACGAAGCCAGCTGGTTGGCGATAAACACGCGCTCGTAGGCATTGCGCCCCTCGGGCGTAACCGACGAGTTGGCAAAAATCGCCGCACCCGACCATTCGCCCACCAGCACGGGGAACCCAGTTGAAATCGCTTCTTTAAGCTCGCGCTTGTTACGCGAAATCGCCGTCGTCAGCCCGCGGGGGCTCGTGATGTCGAGCGCATGCTCGTCGCGGTAATGGTACAGGTGAAGGTCCATGTAGACGTTCTTGTACTTGGCGCCGCGCATAAAATGCTTCCACTCGCTGGGATGCCCCGACGACGAGAAAACGACGATCTTATCCTCGGGCATATACGAACGGACGAGCTCGTAAGCATCGCGATAGAAATTGCGCAGGTAGTGAGCAGGAATGCCATCCGTCATGGTGAAGAGGCTCTTGCGGACACTCATCTGCGGCGTATCCAGCAGCTCAATACCCAGCAGGCTCTCGGCCTCGCCGTAGCGATCGGCTAAGCGCTCGAGCACGTCGAGTGCGACATGACGACCGTTGGTGGACGAATGCCACTCGGCAACAGCCTCCGGCGTGGCGGGCGAATCGTTGGAATCGCCCTGGCCACCGGGCACAGTCGCCAGGTCAAGCAGCACGCGAATGTTGTACTTGGCAGCCCACTCAATCGCGCGGTCGATGTAATCGACAACCGAGATGTAGGAGGCATCGGACTCCTGTGAGCCAAAGGCATACCAAGGCACCGGCAGGCGCACGGCGTTGAGGCCGATCTGCGCCATGCGACGGAAATCGTCCTCGCTCACAAACGTCTCGTAATGACGGCGCATGCGCTCGTTATAGGCGGCGGTGCCCATGGCCTCCTGCAGCTCGGCCGCGTTGGATGCACCGGTCGCCGCGTATAGCGACGGGGTCACCCAAGGCTCGGGAATAAACCAGCCAGAGAGATTAACGCCGAGTATCCTCTCCATCACTGCCCCCTTCGGATCGTGCAGGCCGAGCCTGCATCGTATTGCATAGGAAAAGTATCGTTTTGAGTATACCCGCGCATGCGGACAGACGACCGAACGGTCTGTAAAGTGGCGCAAAAGCGGGAGGAATGTCTGAGCGGGCGGGCCCGAGATGTGCACGCACGTCGGAAGTAAGCGCCGGAAAGCGCATCCCACTCTGAAGCCAAATTCCGGGACGCAATTTCCGCAGAGCCCTCAATAAAAGAAAAGGACCCCTTTGCAGAGGTCCTAGTCAATTCAAGGTGGCGGGGAAGGGAATCGAACCCCTGACACGAGGATTTTCAGTCCTCTGCTCTACCAACTGAGCTACCCAGCCATTTGAGGTGTGCCTTGTTTCAAGGCTTGATTAGTATAACCAAGGACGCGCTCCGGTCAACCGAGAATTTTAAAAAAGTTTTTGAGCGCGACATCGGCCACGATCTCGCTCCTATAGAACGGCACGTCAGAAGCATCAACCGGCCGCAAGAAGTTTTTCACTCAGAGCCGCACGGGCAAACTCACTTGACGTCATCCCCTCGGCAGCCGCCCGTCGACGAATAGCCTCCTTCATTCCCAGAGGAATCTTGACCGATAGCGTTGCCGTTCCCTCACCTGAGAGTGGAGGCCGTCCATGCACGATTCCGCCAACGGTATGTTCGCCATCCGGAAACTCTCCGCGCTCGTACGACTCACACCACGCGTCAATCATTTCTTCCGTTACAACCTGACCACTAGCGGTCGTATATGTCTCGCCCATCATCGACCCCTTCCGTCAGGTGCTTTTTGGCGTTGGGATGAATCTCGACATCCATGCATCTCCTCCCCCATCTTACCCAATTTCGTATGACGAAATTCCTCTGTCGCCAATTCTTAAGCCGGCACGCGTTGAAGAACAGCGGACGAAACAATGATTGAAGGGCGTTCGAGTGCCGCCCAGGCACCGGGACAGGAACACGTACGCCAAGGGCGAACGTTTTCGCAGCAAGCAAGAACATTGCCATTGCGATCGATAAAGGCGATGTCGATGGGATAGGCCATAAAGCAGGTGTGGACCGAGGAACAGCGCGGAAACGCCATGACAAGCGGCAGTCCGCTGGCGGCAATCGGCCGCCGTCCCAGCATGCCGCGTAGACGCACGGTAAACGACTCCGCCACCACAAACTCGGCCGGCGTCCAGCCCAACCTGTTGAGCGCCCGCGCGTAGGCGATATAGGACGAGACCGCGGTCACATGACCACCCCCGGACGCCATGGATCGACCGTCACCGCACGTTCATGCGTGAGCACGGCTGGCGCCCCCAGGGAAACGCCGGCGATGCTCAGCGAACTCGGCCACGGCTCGTAGTGCATGGTGCAGGTATAAGTCCTAAACGTACCAGAAAGAGAGAGCAGGCCACCATCCGATGACGCCGTGCCCTGCTCGCTCGAGACCTCGACCTGTAGGTCATATCCCTCCATGGCATCCTGAATCTGAGCTTGAACGGTCGCGGAAGCGTCAATGGAGCTCTCGTCACCCTCCCCGCCCGGCGCCACAGCGTGCGCAAGCACGATGTCGGGCACCACGCGGTCGAAGCGCGCGACCGCGCCGGCAAAGATCATGATGTTGTACGCGATGAGAGCCAGCACGAGCAGGACAGGCGTGACCATCGCCATCTCGACCGTCGCCTGGGCGCGCTCCTCATGCAAGCAGGTGCGAATGCCCATTACGACCCACCGCCAAAAGCCCCCACCAGCGTGGCAACATCGACGGTGAGCGGGATGGAGCCGCCGCCGGGCAGCGGGATCTCCGCAAGCGTGAACACCGCGCCGCTGATGGTGCGCTCGACGTGATATTCCAAGGCCTCGCAAAGTGCCTTGGGGTCAGTCACGCCCAAGGGGATTTTTCGCAGGGTATCTTGAGTTTTGGAGATGCCAGCAATATCGGACCCCGGACTTTTGATGACATTGGCGGTATCGGTCAGCACCGGTTTTCGCAGACGCAAATCGCACGGTTCGAGTCCCAGCGCCGCCACGGAGGACGAGACGGTGTCACCGAGCCAGGACGCGATGGAGCCCAACGCGCCGCTACCCCCTCCCAAGCCACCGATCAGCTCTCCCATAAGCTCGTCGGCCGCGCCCTGGATGTCTCCGTACCCCACAAGCAGGCGGCCCCAAACATCCATAACGCCGTCGAGCACGCCGGCAACGCCGTCCGAACGCTCCTCCAGCGTCGAGAAAAACCGCGAGAGAACGTTATTTTGTGCCGTCGCATCATCGGGCGCGAGCACTGCAGCAGAAATTGCACCACGATCGCCAAGCTCAACTGCCGTGTTAAACGAAGAGTTGAGCTCGTCGGGACTCGTGACATCGCCCGAGGCCGCAAAGGCGACCACGCCGTTGCGGCCGGGCGGAGCGATGCGCGGGCGCTCACCGGAAAGTTCTTTGATGGCGGTATCGAACGCATTGCCCGCACGGTCGGCTTCGTCCTCGGTCTGACGCTCGAGCTCAAGCTCCTTGTTGCGACAGTCGACGTAGTCCTCAAGGGCGTCTTTAAACTTGTCAAAGTGATACTCGAAGCCGTTTTCGATAGAGGTTGAAGGCGCCGCAACAGCACCAAGCGACGAAACGCCAAAATGGCATTTGCTGCATTTATCCTGCCCGTCGTAATCGGCAACCGAAGCAAATCCGCTCGGCGTTCCTTTCTTATAGTTAGGGCAGGTCGTCCCGTAATGCAGATACGCCTTGTCATCGTTCACGCTAGTCGGCCACACCGCATCGGTATAGAGTTCCGTCGCCCGAACCTCATCAGAGTTGCGCGGCAGCAGCGGAATATAGGAGGAAACCCTGTCTCCGTTCTCGGTTATATATGCCCGATCGACCTCCGCGCACGCAAAGGTATAAAACGCCTTACGCGCCGCAGACTCTGCCTTCATCTCGACGCTCGAGCCTTGGGGCTTCTCGTTTGCCAGACGCCGATGGTAGTAGTCCTTCGATCGATTGAGCGCCACTTGAGGCTCCCACGTAACGCTCGAAGCGTAATGCGGATTTTGAACACCGGAGAGATTCGTTAGGCTTTTTGCGCGCTCCCACATACACGAACAGCTGCCGACCGAGCCTTTATCCGATCCACCGCAATCCGCTAGCCAGGCGCGCTCTTTGGCCTTCGCCGTCTCCTCCGACGCTTTTTGCAGCTCCTCGGCCGCGCGCTCCAAATCTTCCGATGCATCTTTAATGGCATCGGTCGAGATTTCGGATCCTTCGAGCGCAACAAAATCCGACTCGGATGTCCTGGGCACGGCAAGCGCCGTACCGGTATAGGTCACACCGTCGGTATCCTGCGCCGATACTGCCTGCATGGCACGCGCGGCAACCAGGTACGGCAAGGCGGTCTCAATCTTTTGCAGGCCCTTTGCCGCACTTTTGGCAAACTTGTTACGTGTTTTAATGATCTGGGTTCCCGTATCGATGATATCGCTGCCAACGACCTCGGCGCCCGGAATAAGAATGGCAACCAAGCCGGTGCCGACCGTGGCAAACCCCGCCAGGCCCAAACTCAAAATGCTCGCATCCACCACCGTGGCGGCTGTGTGATAGGACGACACCACGTTGGCGCCCGCCAGCGCACCGCTATCGGCCGCCACCTGGGTATCTCCGGCGCGCGACATGCTCCATATCGCCGCGGTCGACGAAAACAGCAGCGTAAGCACCACCAGAATGACAACCGCAGAGGAGAGCGTGGTATAGGCCCCGTCTTCGATAAACAAGTCGATACCGGCACGGCCCATAAAGCCGCCCCGCTTGCGGCGAGCGCCTGGTCGACGGCGGGCCGCAAACCCTTGCGTCGCCCGCAACAGGCAGCGCCTAATCCCATGCAGCAATCCATGAATCATAATCTCCCTCCAGCCATTCGGGACGCGATCGATACGAGACGTCGACCTTGAGCTCGACATAGCCGCCCTCACCCGCACTGCCCATGGCCTGCACAAATGCACCGATCACGGGCAGCGGCTTAACCTCGCCGGCAACAGACACGGACGAAACGCCACCGGCACCGGCCCGCCCCAACTCGATATCCCACGACAGCGGCCCGCCGGCATGAAAAATCGAGACGTTGGGCACCGCGGCAAGTCTGCGGCGAGTGAACTCCTTAAGGTCATCGTCGTCCTCCACCGTCGTCGTGGTCATAAGCCGCGCGGTCTCGGCGGCGGCAGACTCCATGACCGCACGCGTATAGAGCAGGCACACCGGCTGCAACGCGAGCAAGATAAGTGTCAAAAACGTCGGCAGCAAAAAGGCGGCCTCGACCGTAGATTGCGCCCGATCCTCGCACGCGATATCAATACAGAGCGATGTCCTTGGCACCCGTCGCGGCATCAATAACCGACGATGGGGCGACGCCATGAGACGCCGCCCGCTCGACCAGTGCCGCCAAGCGCCCATCGGCGCCAGCGCGCCAAAGCCCCGCAATCGCCAGCACAATCGATAACAGCGCCACGGTGACGATGGCGTATTCGACGGTCGACTGAGCAGATTCCTCACACAGGACACCATGCATTTCACGACCCCTCCTTTGACTCCGTTGTTTGCGGAACCAGACGCACGGCACGCAGGCGGCACGAGGCATCGCCGGCATCCGCGGCAACCGTCACCATGTCGACCCAGCCTCTCCCATCGCGCACGATGGCGCCCCATACGTTGCCCTTAATATCGAGATAGCCGCTCAGGGCGAGCTGGGCCGTGGGCACCTCACGGTAGGCGCGCAACAGGTCTGCCGCCGCCTCGGTCATCGGCCGGTCCTCGGACCATGCGAGTCGAACCGCGATCGCGTTGTCTGCAGACGGCTCCGTCGCGCTGGCGGCCCGCTCGTCGAGCGCCAGCAAAAAGGTACGAGCCGTGACGGCGGCATTCCGACCGCCCATATCTCGCGCGCCTTCCGCTTGTGACACCGCCGCCGAGCCCGATCCCAAATCGGCAGCAGCGCCTGGACGCTGCTGCCGCGCAACACCCAGCCCCCAAAGCGTCACCGCTATTGCTACGAGCAAACAGACGAGCACCAGCGGCGAACCAACAGGCCGCCTGCCTCCTACAGGCTGTTGATGCCGTCTTTGATCGCGTTCCATAGTTCTTCGACTTTGCTCTTAAACGCGACGATGGCGATAATCGCGATCACTACGAGCACGCCGACCAAGATGGCGTATTCGGTAGTGCCCTGCGCGCTCTCCTCCCGCAACAGCGCCTTGGCACGCTGGCGAGCGCGGATTGCCCGGCAAAAAGCCCAGCTCCAAGCCTTGCCCGCAATGTCGGTCATCGTGTTCATGTATTCCTCCCTACATCATCCCGCCTGCTCCCAGCAGCGGGCCCAATATGGACAGAAGCAACGCCGGCAAGATGAGCGTGCCGGTGGGAATCAGCAACTTGACCGGCGCGCGCTCAATCTCGCGCTCGACTGCGGCGCGATGGGCCGCACGGATCTCGCGACTTTGAGCAGCCAGCGTCTCGGCCAGCGGAGCGCCCAGGGCAAGCGCCTGCCCCACCGTGATGGCAAAGGTCTCAAGCGCCCTCACGTCCAAATCACGCGCGGCAGCCAACAGCTCGGCCTCGCGCGTCCCCACGCCCACCTGCCATGCCATGCAGGCTCGCTCAAGACGGACGGCCAGCACCGACCGACGATTGGCACAGAAAATCTCGAGCGCCGCATCAAACGAAAGGCCGGCAGAAAGCCCCAGGCGCACCACGTCGATCATCTCGGACACCTCACCGAGCGACACCCGCGCCGGGCCGCCCACCCCAATTGCGCCCTTCATTCGCGCAGTCAGGGCATCAATCACCAAGCGGCCCGCGGCAATGACCAGTACCGCCTCACGCTTGCACGTCTCTGCAATCTTGCGGGCATCCGCACGCTCCAAACCTGTCGCGGCAAATACGCTCAGGGCACACAGACAAGCCGCGAGCCCAACCAGGGCGCTCATAACTCCACCCGCATAATGCGTCGGATAACTACCAGGGCAACGACGTTGAGGGCAAGCCCCAGTACCACGGCGCCCGCACCAGCCGGCGTCGCAAGACCGCGGCGAAAGTCTGCCGAAAGCAAAGCCAGTACCGCGCACATGCCCGCCGGCATCGCCGCGACCATGTGTGCCGACATACGCGCCTGTGACGTCTTAACGTCCAGACGGCGTTTGAGCTCAATGCGCTCACCCACCATGCTCGACGCCTCGGACAGCAAGCCGGCAAGCGGAGCCCCGGTACGTTGCGATACTTTGAGCGCCAAGGTGACAAGCGAAAGGCCGGGGGCATCGATGCGAACGAGTAGGTCATCGAGTGCGTCGGTCGCCGAGATACCGCAATCGATTGCCGCCGCCACCCGCAAAAACTCGGTATGCACCGGCTCTTGCGCATGGGCACCCACAAAGCGCATGCCCTGTGCCAGCGAATGCCCCGAGGCAAGCGACATGGATAACGCCGTGAATGCCTCGGGCATGGCCTCTTCTACATCATGCTGTTCGCGTCGGCGATCGAAGGTGCCACGCGCGGCACCCACGCCAAACGGCGCCACCAGCCCCAAGACAAAGCCGATGGGCGACAACGACGCAACGGCCAGCAAAACGCTGCAGATACCGCTCGACAGCAGCAGAAATGCCAGACGAGCCGCGTTATCCTCAATAGCAAGCCCAAGGCGATCTGCGGGGATCAGCGATGCCCACGAGCGGGCAATCTTTGTCAGCAGGTCGTTTTCCGCCAACTCACGGGGCAGCTTCTCCGCCATCGATTCGAGCGTCTGGCGCGCCAGCTCCGCCGGCGGCATCCGCGGCACACGAGGCTCTGCCCCACACGCCGTCGCGACAGAAAGCCCCGCCAAACCCCCTACGACGAGGGGCATAGTGATCTCCATTCGTCCACCTCCTCTTGCGTGAGCGTTCCCGACCGCAAGCCCTCCGCAATAAACGGCGGCTCGCGGTCGAGCGTCCAGGTGCGTTCGGCGGCATCAAAAGTCACGTAGCGTTCGAGCTCAACACCGCCCGACACGCCGCGGTGAACCCCCGAATATGAGGCCACAAAGCGCCTACCATCTGCATGACGCTCGGACATCACGATGCCGTCGAGCGCCATGGCGATCTGCTCTTCGATAAGCTCACTCGGCAAATCGATGCCGTAGCGCGCAAGCAGCGTCAGGCGAACCACGGTCTCCTGCTCGGTACCCGCATGGAGCGTGGTGAGCGAGCCGTCGTGGCCCGTGTTCATGGCCTGCAGCATGTCGCAGCACTCGGCACCGCGCACCTCGCCCACGACGATGCGGTCGGGGCGCATACGCAAAGCATTGGTCACCAGGTCGCGGATCGTCACCGCACCCTCGCCCTCGATTGACGCCTCACGCGCCTCCAGACGAACAACGTGTGGGTGATGTGCAAACTTGAGCTCGGCGGAATCCTCGATCGTCACAATGCGCTCGCCGGTGGAAATCTCGCACGACAGCGCATTGAGCAGCGTGGTCTTGCCCGACCCCGTGCCTCCCGCAACCGCCAAGTCCTGCCGCAACGACACCGCGCACGACAGCAACTGCGCATACCAAAGCGGCAGTGACCCCAACCCCACAAGCTCGTCCAACGAACAGATACGGTCCGAGAACTTACGGATGGTAAGGATTGGCCCGTCGATCGCCACGGGCGGAATCACCGCGTTGACGCGATAACCCGTCTTGAGGCGGGCGTTGACGATGGGGCTACGCTCATCGATACGACGGCCGAGCGGCGAGATGATGCGGTCGATGAGCACACGGATCTGCTCGTCGTCCTCAAACGCGTGCTCGATGGGATACAAAACGCCACTGCGCTCAAAAAAGGCAGAGCGACAGCCGTTGATCATGATTTCGGTAACGGTGTCGTCCTCGATGAGCGGCTGCAGCGGTCCCAGGCCCACCACGTCATCTAGGATCTCGTCGATGATGGTCTCACGCTCAGGCATCGCCAAGTCGGTCGGCTCTTCCACATTGAGCGCCGCTTCCACCGCCGGACGTAGCTCAGAGCGGGCAAGGGCCGGGTCGACGTAGGCACTGATGCGCGCCACCTCGTCGTAGCCCATGCGGTCCATCACCGCACGCTTGGTACGGCGTTTAACGGCACGGCGGCGTCCCGCATCAACAGGGGCAGCCGCGGCGACCGCGCCGGCGGCTTTTATCCTCGTCTGCAAACTCATCGCGAATCACCCTCACGCGACCAGGGAAGACGGATGCGCGGGCGCTCGGTGCGGGTCGCGCGGTCGGCGACCATATCGCTCCAGGGACCGACGGCGCAGCCCAGCTCCACGAGCATCTCGCGCGTGGCCTCGCGTACGCTGGTCGCAAAAGCGCTCGTCTGACCCACCGCCTCGTCGGCGCGACCGAATGCCATGAGCGCGGCCAAGTCCTGGCCGCCATCGGCAATGCGGATCTTGGAGCTCAGTGCGCAGGCGATCTCGAAGCGCATGGCGACGTCCTCGTCGGCACCGCGTGCACCAAACCGGTTGAACACGGCGCTCATGCGCGTGCGTGGCACGCCCACACGGCTCGCCAGCTCAATGACACGCGAAGCGGATGTCGCGGACGATACCGCCGCATCGCCTACGACCCTGTCTCTTATACACATCTCCGAGCCCACGAGACTAGCGCTCATCTCGTA
>URNK01000033.1 GCA_900549195.1 uncultured Collinsella sp. | reverse complement strand
CAGGCGCCCTTGCGAGCGCGCGCTCGGCTTTCTGGCCGACCTCATCTGACGGGTCCTTCTTGCTTCTGGGGTTCTCCGTTGCGAACGCGAGCGCTTTGGTAAGGGCTCTGCTCACGGCAACCGGGGCTTTTGCCATAGAAAGCGCGTAGGACGGACATGACCGGAGACACCTCTCCGGGATAGGCCTGAGCTCGCGGACGGCTTCTCGCGCCCCCTCCAGATCTTCACCGGTGACGCAGGCGCGGACCTCGCCGACGAGCGGATTCATGCGCTTGCGCTCCGTTGCAGGCCCGCCGTCCGGCCTTGCGGACCTCATCAGTTCCCTTTCGGGGTCCGTTGTCCGGTCGGGTGCGATGATCCTCAGCAGAGCGTTGCCCTGGCGCGCGCGTAGCTCGCGCATGGCGTCGTTCACGTAGCGGTCCCGCGCAACGCTTTCGAGGCCTTTGAGGCCGGCGCAACGCTCCACGGACTTGCTGTAAGCGGCGCTCGCCCCTTTGATTTCAGGATGCCTCGACCCTGCTTCCGCGATTGCGACATCGACGGCCTTGGCGACATCTGGGTGCCAGCGGCGGAGGTGCGCGTAGGAGATTCGGCCGTCCGCAGGCAGCGTGACGCCAATCTCGTCGGCGGGGATTTGGCGGACGGCGTCGACCGCCCGCGACCTCGCGAGGTCGCGGGCCTCATACTCGGCCGCGAGCGCCGGGGCCAGGGCCGCGTCGGTGAGCGCGTTTCTAGCCCGGTCGAGCCTGTTGCGGGCCATGAGTGAATCGAACGAGCCATCGGACGACCACGCAATAACGTGCGCGTGCTTGGAATTCGGGTGGTTTTCGTGCTCGGCGGCTACCCAACGGACGCTGGACTCGGGGATGCCCATTGCCTCGGCAAGCGCCGGCGCGAGGTTTCGGCGGCAGAAGCGCTGCCAGTCCTCCTTGCACGCGAGGTCGAGCTCACATGCCTCGTCCCTGCGGACGCTGAGCACAACGGTAGCAATCGCTCCGTCAGCCTTTTCGAGCTCCCTGCGGGCCGTGCGGAGCGGGACGGCCCCGTTCTGGTCGAAGAGCGCGGTCGATCCGGGCCTCTCGGCGTAGTAGCCGACGAGCCCCATCTTCTCAGCGAGCTCGGAGCGCCTGAGGTCGTCGACGGTGGCTGACTTGTCGGCTCCCTCGCGCGTGGCGACGTATTCGATGTTGTTGGTGATGACGGCGGAACGCCCGCGCGACCCGGGGAGGTGCACGCGGGCGTTCACGACGAGGCTGCTACGACTTGCCATCAGAAAGGCGCCCCCTCGCCTCCGAGAGTGTCATGCCACACTGCATGAGGCCGGCTTGCTTGTCGTAAGCGGCGTAGATGTCCGAGGCGCTCACGCCATCCAGGCCCTCGAACGTGCCCTTTTCGACCTCGACTGCCGCGATTGCCGCGACGATAGAGGCGCGTGTAGCACGGTGCACGACGCGCGCGATGCGGTCCTCCTGCTCGGCGTTGCGTTCGTCGAGCGTGTGGTCGAGCTGCTCGAGTAGCGGCTGCATGACGCCGCGGAGATAGGTGCCGAGCTCGGTCGAGTAGAGCGCCAGGCCGTCGGAGGCGAGCCCGGCGGCGATGAGCTCGCGGGCGGCTGCGCTGTCGCTAAGATCCTTGGAAACCCCGTAGGCGTGGAGGCGGCGATATGCCTTGTCAGGGAGCCGGAGGCTCATGACCTTCGACCCGTCTTTTCCGATGGCCATTTTAGAGTCCCTCGTTCGGGAGGGGTGCACCGACGGCGCGGAGGGCGGCGATGTTCTCGGGCGTGCGCTCGTAGGTCCTGGGCCAGAAGGTGACGGGCACCATGGCGAGGTCATCGCGGGGGATGCCGTAGGCGAAGAGGTAGGCCTCGATGGCGTCGCCGTATTCCGCATCGTTGACGCGGTAGGCATCGGTGAAGAAGATGCCGGTCGGGTCGTCGTTGCAGCCCTTGACGAAGTAGACGCCGTTCCCGCCTTCCTTGAACGTGTTCAGAATCTTGAAATCCGGCTTCGCGTAGTAAGCGATTCCGGCACGGACGATGCGCGTGAAGCCCGGGTGTTCGACAGGGCGCGCCGCGCGCGCGAAGCCCAGGTCGGGGTCGGACTCCAGCAGATGGGTGAGCACGGAGCCGACGGCGTCGTCCTTGTGCTTGGGGACGGTTCCGAGGAGGTCGTCGAGATGCGATTTGATTTTCTTGACAAGTTCCATCATGGTTTTCCTCTCTGCCGGTGCCGTATGGGTACCGGCGATTCATTTGAGCTTCTTCGTTGGTAACGCTTCTAGCTGCGGCGAAACGTTGCGGTGCCGAAGGTGCCAAAGAACAGGAAAGAGTTTCTGGGCCAATGGCACCTTTGGCACCATCGAGAGACTTTGCAGGTGAGGGGCGGCGAGGGAGGTGCCGCAACGGAATGCTGCGGCACCTCCATCGGCCCTAATCCGTCTCCCGGTACACCCAGCAGCGCTGCTTGCCGTACGGGGGACAGAGGCGCTTGTTGCCCGGGACCCATCCAGGGCACTGCGATGACAGGATGCGGCTGACCATCTTGCAGTTGGCCTTGGTCTTTTCGAGACGGAGGGCCTTGTCGAGGATCTCGAACGTGCACATGGGACGGTCGGTGTTGCCGGGGAGATACGCGAGGACCTTCTGCACGCAGGGGTCCTCCTCGACAAAGCGTCCGCGCTGTGCGGCCGCCTCTGTCTCCATCTCAGGCGTTAGGACGGTCGAGAAGCGGGGATCACCCGTCTTCATCCACGTGCGGGCCTCTGCCCATGCCTGGTGGACGGCGGCGGGAAAGCTCTCGTCGAAGACGGAACTCTCCGTGCGCTCGATGCCGCAGAGCACCGGGAGGAAGCGCCTTGCGCCACTCGTCCGCTCGCGGAT
Organism: uncultured Collinsella sp.; assembly: GCA_900549195.1. Taxonomy (GTDB): domain Bacteria; phylum Actinomycetota; class Coriobacteriia; order Coriobacteriales; family Coriobacteriaceae; genus Collinsella. Next base: position 9,942 of record URNK01000033.1, on the reverse strand, counting down.
GAAGTCGGCCTCGTTCGTGGTACCGACGAAGACTACGCGCCGGGGAAACGCCTCCGTCCTGCGGCAATAGGCCCCTCGGAATTCATCGACCTGACGGGTGACCCCAGCCTTCACGCTCTCGATAGAGCGCTCGGACATGCCGTTGAGCTCGGGAATCTCAATGATCCACTTGCCCCGGTTCTGCTCGCCCGTGAGCTTGACGTCGCCGAGGTTGATCACGGAGTCGCTGAAATACTCGTCGCGCATGGCGAGGCCCCTCGCGAAGGAGGACTTGCCGATGCCTCCGGCACCGCACAGGATGGGCATGTAATCGGCCTTGCAGCCCGGGCTGTAGACGCGGGCGATGCCCTCGCAGAACAAGATGCGCTCGACCTCCGAGACGTATGCGTTCCTCTCCGCGCCAAGGTAGACATTGAGGAGTGTCCCTACGCGCGGGATGCCGTCCCAGGTGAGGGCATCGAGCATGGCAACGAGCGGGTCATAGGCGTTGTCCTCGCCGACGATGGTCAGCGCGAGCAGCATGAACTTCTCCTTCTGGAGAGAGATGATCTGCTGGAGGAGGGCGAAGAGCCGTGCGTCGTCGCTATCGCGCCACCGGCGTTCCCGCGAATCTGCATCCCAGGGCAGGGGCCCAGTCTTGAAGAGCTCGTTCGCGAGACGGTTGTAGCCGACGTTCAGGGGAAGAGACTTGAGCTCCTCGACGATCTCGTTGACCGTCGGCGGGGAGCGGCGCTCCGGGGACTGCGGCTCGGGGGCGTCGTCGTGCTTCTGCGTGCCCATCAGATCGCCTCACAAGAATGGTGACGGCGAGGGCCATTGATGGGGTGGTTCTTGGCGGAGGCAAGTGCTTCGAGCCGGCGGAGGCGAAGCTCCGTGTCGATAAGGCGCTCGACCAGCTCTTCCTCCGACAAGGGGTGGTCGAGGCGGTAGTCGCGCAAGACGGCGCGGCGTCGGGCGGAATTCATCATGCTAAGATTCATCGACAGAGTCCTCCTTACGTGTGGGCTCATGTTTTTGGGCGACGGCCGAGCTTTGGTAGGGGAGGCCGTCGTCCAGACCCAGGTTTGCGATTAGGGCGTCTTCAAGCTCCACAGGGGAGCGCTCGGGCGCGAACGATCCGGCAAAGGCGGCGAGCGTCTCAAGCGACTCGACGAGCTCGTCGTCCATATCTCCTGCGCGCCGGATACGCCGGAGTTCCGCTACGACAGGTCCCATGCGCTCCTTAACCGCCTTGCGCATACGGGTGGTTGCGACCACAGTAAAAGTGCCTTCCAGCAGGCTTCTCGCGATGAATTCCTGCTTCGACAGACCGCTCAAAGCGACGCGGAGGTCGAGCTGGTCCGCCTCTGCGGGCGACATGCGGAAGGCGATGGTCTTGCAGCGACGGCGTCCCTTGGCGTCCACAATCGGCCTAGACATCCGACATCACCTCGTCCAGCGCCTCCACGAGGTCGTGCTGGGTCGAGGGGAAAAGATGCGAGTACATCTCCGTTACCTCGGCGGTCTCGTGACCCATGCGGTCGGCGATCGCCGTGGGCGAGTAGCCGCTGTTGATGAGCGCACTGACATGCGAGTGGCGGATGTCGTGGATGCGGATGCGCTTCACGCCCGAGAGCTCGCAACCCCTCTTCATCTCATGCGACAACGCGTGCTTCGTGACGGGGAAGAGCCGGTCGGTAGGGGCGATCTCGGGATGTGTCGACAGATAATCACGCAGCTCCTCACGAAGGAGGCTCGGCATGACGATGTCCCGCTTCGAGGCGCGCGTCTTGGGTGGACCGATAACGTCCTCGCCCTTGATGCGGGCGTAGGAATGACGGATACGGATAACGTTGAGATTGAAGTCGATGTCTTCCGGACGGAGGGCGAGGAGCTCGCCCTCGCGACAGCCCGAGAGGTAGAGCGTGAGGAATGCAAGGTAGATGAGCGGCTTGTCCTCGATGGCCTGGGAGAAGCGCTTGAACTCGGCAGGGGTCCAGTAGAGCATCTCCTTCTCGGGGCGCTTGGAGCCGACCTTTCCCGCCGCCAACATGGGATTCTGGGGCAGGCGGTAGAATCGGACGGCGTGGTTGAAGATGGCTGAGAACTGGTTGCAGATGGTGTGGAGATAGCTCTGCGACAGGTTCTGCTCAAGGAGCCAATTCTCCCAACGCACCACGTCCGCAGCCTTGACGTCACAAAGGCGCATGGGGCCAAAAATGGGCAGGATGTACTTGTCGATAATGGCATCCTTGGTGAGCCTGGTGCCGACTCGCAGTCGAGGGTAGATGTCACGTGCGTACATGGTTTTGACGAAGGCCTCGACGGTGACCTCGACACGCTCGTCGCAGGAGGCGAGGAAGTCGCGCTCCCAAGCCACAGCCTCCTTCTTGGAGGCGAACCCGCGCTTCGTCTTCTTATGACGCTCGCCTATAGAGTTGCGATACCAAGCCTCGACTGTCCAGGTCCCGCGCTTCTTGTCGCGGCTAACCGACATGGGCCATCGCCACCTTCTGCTTAGAAGGGGTGGAGAGAAGGCGTGCCTCGAAATACGAGCGCTGGACCTTCCCGGGGATGGTCATGATCCCCTGAGCTGCAAGCTCTGCATTCAAAGTCTTGATCAGCTTGAACGAATAGGACTTGCTCATGCCCGTGATCTCGGCAACCTCCTCCGCGCCGATAAGCTGACGTGTCATATGTAGTCTCCTTTCCAGGGTGGGGCACCGGTTGCCCCCTTGTCTTGATTATGTCCAAAAAAAGCATTAAGTGCTACAAAAATTAGAAATTGGCTTCAATCTTGCTGCGAAAGTCTCATCTAATACATTTTCTGCACACATAAGGTTTCACGTGTACACTTGAGGCAACTATTTGTTGGAGGTGTATTTGGATGACTGCCGTCGACTGCGTCGGTGCAATTTCGGAAGCTTTGTCGTCATATGTGGTCGATAGGGAATGGGAACAGACGAGTAAACGCTGGGGAAGGCAGCAGCTGTCTCAGAAGCTGCTTCGTCTTCGTTCGACGCGAAAATGGACTCGAAAGGTGGCCGCGCAGGCAGCGGGAATCCCGGAATCGGCCTTAAGAAATTACGAGCTGATGAAGTCCGCCCCGAAGGAGGAGCATTTGGATAGACTTGCGAACGCTTTCGGAATACGGGCCGAGTCGCTGCACTATTACGACTTCAGTGATACGGATCTGATTGCTCAGGCTTTTTTCCAATTCGCCGCGACATACGGATTCGAGCCTGTTGCAAATGAGCACTATTCTGCGCTCAAGCCGACCTTGCCCTTCATGAAGGCGTTTCTAAAAAAGTGGGCCGCTCAGTATGCTCAGATCGAGAGCGACTCCGACCGAGACGACTATGAAAGATGGAAGGACAACTACGCAGCAGACTTTGATCCGTCCCAGTTTCCCCTTCGATATGAATATGATCCGCGAGAGTCCTGGGTGCCGATTACGCCCTGGCAAAATAGGATGCAGTCCAAGAAGCTGCCAGAGCTAAGGGCGCGGTGTACCCCTGCAAAGACCCAGCTGGATTTGGCCCGAGAGGCCGATCTCTCCCTCGCAACGCTACGTTCGTATGAGCAGGGGGCTAGGGTGCCGAAATATGCGGCGCTTCAAAAACTGTCCAGCGCTCTTGAGGTGAAGAGGGGAGCGCTTGTATTTACCGATTTCGGTAGTCCTGTTCAAGCTGCTCATGCGCTATTTCAGCTCTCGGCTTCATATGGATTGATTCCGGTTCAGCTGGAAGAGGGGCCGGCGCTCCTAGCGAGAGCGCCTGTTCCCGACTCTTTTCTTTTTGAATGGGCGAAGAGGTATGAAACGCGCGTGAAGCGGGCCGATGAATACGACGAATGGCTTGATCAGTTCGACTATTTCGAGCACGATAAGTCCGATGGCTATGTCGAGAAGTTCCGGCAGCATGAGATACGCCAACCGAACGGTTCATCGCTTATTGACGGCTATGTCTATAGCGATTTCTGTCCCTTTGACGAGCGATTTAAGAAGGGGTATGCCCTGCCCTAATTGTGGTCAGATTAGCCGGCGTGAGGACCAAATGAGTATCAAACGGCGATGGGAGAATGCCTGATAGAACGGACTGAGGCAAAACGAGCGCCTCATTTACCTGCGGCACCCGTTATCGAGTGGGAGTAGAACAGACGTTCGATTCTATGCTATAGTGTTTGCCAATGGGCGCGGCATCTTCCGAATCCGCGCCCATTGCTATACGGGCCTTACGATGACGAGCTGACGATCATAGGCGCCATGCGTGCATTTGCGGCGGAACGGGGATATGCGCCCGACTTCTCCGAATCCCGCCTCTGTCACGAGATTTACCTCTCCGACCCGCGCAAGTACGCGCCGGAGAAGCTCAAGACCGTGATTCGCCATCCCATCAAGCCGATTTAGCGAAACGAGCGCCGCCGTGCGGTCCGGCTTTTGGGGTTTATCAATTGGTAGTCCGCGTCGATCGAGCAAGCTGCCCTGCCTCCCGGCAGGTGCGTAATCCCCTTGGTCGATCCGTCTCGAGGTGCGCTCTTTGCTCATCTTGTGGCGTGGAGTTACGATACTCCTAAAAGTGTAACCAGATTCGAGTTTTAGGAGCAGCTTTTGAAGGGTGGCAGACTCAGGAACCGCGATAGATACCTCGAGGAGGCGATGCTCTTCCGTGACACCGACCTCATCAAGGTGATCACGGGCGTGCGCAGGTGCGGCAAGTCGAGCCTTCTCGATCTAATTAGGATGGCCATCGAGTCTGAAGGAGTCGCTGGTCGCGGCTTTGTGAGCGTCAACCTGGAAAGCAAGGGTACGGGCATCAAGACGGAGGACCAGCTTTATGATTACGTTCGCGGGCGTCTGTCGGACAAGGGTCGCACCTACGTTTTCATAGACGAGCCCCAGAGAATCGATGGCTGGCAGGATGCGGTCAACGCAATGAGGGTCGACTTCGATTGCGACATCTACCTCACGGGCTCGAATGCGTATCTTCTCTCGAGCGAGCTGGCCACCTATCTCTCCGGGCGCTACGTAGAGGTAAAGATGCTGCCCCTGTCCTTCTCCGAGTTCGCCGACTTTTGCGGAATCGAGTTCGTATCGGGAACTTCGGTGGCTCTCACTCCCGAGGGGGATCCCGTTCTCTTCGACGACATGCTTACTCGTTACCTTGAGTACGGGGGCATGCCAGCCATCGCATCCCTCTCGACGACCCAGGCGCAGCACTCGGCGTACATGTCCGGCGTCTACGAAGCCATCGCCGTGCGTGATATTGTCAACCGTGAGCGCGGGAAGGGCAAAAGTGCGGTGACTGACCCTTCCCTGCTGCGCCATGTGGCCGAATTCCTGGCGGACAACATCGGCAACGAGTGCTCGTCGAGTCGAATCGCCGGCGCGTTAACTTCTGCGGGGCCGAAGACCACGAACAAGACCGTTTCCTCGTATGTGGGTGCGCTTGAGGAGGCCTTCCTGTTCTATCGTGCCACGCGTTACGATTTGCACGGCAAGGCGCTCCTCAAGACGAACCCAAAGGAGTACATCGTCGACACCGGCTTCAGGACCTGGATGGCCGGCTATAGGGTCACGGATACTGGCCGCCTGTTCGAGAACGCCGTGTATCTCCAGCTGCTCTACGAAGGATGGAGCGTGCATGTGGGCAAGCTCTATGGCAAGGAAGTCGACTTCGTTGCGACGAAGGACGGGCGCGTGCTCTACGTGCAGGCGACTGACGAGATGTTCGCAAGCGAGACCAGGGAGCGAGAGATCGCCCCTCTGAAGTCGATACGAGACAACCACGAGAAGATCGTGGTCGTGAGGCAGGGTTCCTACGACACGGATATCGACGGCATCCGCATCGTGAGCGCGAGGGACTTTTTCCTCTAGGGCCATGCGATTCATCGCGAGGCAGTTAGGTCAAGTGAGAAACATGCCTGACATCGGTTTGCGACGATCTAAAACAGTAAGGAGAAGCTTGGACAATCGCAAAATCGAGCAGAACGCGGTCAATGCTGTCAAGCAGGCTTTCGGCGATGTCGCTTGCGTCTATGCGTATATAGATGAGAACGACAAGACCGAATGCACCGACGGGCACCTGCAAGTCTACTCGTCTTCTTCCTTCACGATTGAGACCGTTGAAGGCCAGTTGCCGCTTCAGGTCAAGGGGACGACTTCGAAAAGAAAATCGGACCGACCTAAGCGGCAAGTTCGAGTTTCAGACCTCAAGCACTATCTCAACATTGCTGGAGGCTGCATCTATTTTTACGTCTACTGTGGGAGCGAGGCTCGTTCAGCGGAGGTTTTCTACAGACTTTTGCTTCCCTATGACCTAAAGAAGATTCTGGCCGATATTCCGGAGCAACAAGAGCGCATCTCTTTGCGTTTCGACCGGCTTCCATCAGACGCGGCGGAATTGACGCGGCTTGTCAGAAGGGCGGTCAAGGACAGAGCTAAGCAGCGAGCAGTCGCTGGCATCGCCCTCAAGACAATCGAGGAATTTAAGGACGCCGGCCTTTGCTTTGATGAGTGCGAGTTTGGAATCGAGCTGCTCGAGGGCGAGTCGCCCGCAAGCTTGGCTCCATACAGGAACGGGCTGTATATCTACGGGAAGAGCCCCTGGGGAGAGCTGTATCCCTTGAATAAGCTTGAAAACATAGTTGGCGTCGCGATTGGGTCTCGGCATGACGTCAGCTCTGGTGATGTTTCCCTAAATGCGGTGGTCATGGCCGGAGAAAATGAGAATGGCGAGCACGTTTTCTTCAGGGGTTTCGACATATGCCTCTCCACCAACACAATCACCCTCAGCGAGACCGGAACTCTTGTCGAGCGCATGGAAGAGTTGGCCCTCATGCGCGCATTGATGCAAACCGGTACGCTTTCCATAGACGGAAGCGGCTTTGCTCGCGGGTGCAAGTTGAGCGGAGGCGACCTCGACGCCCTTGAAAGTCGATTGCAGTCGCTGGAGATTATCAAGCGGGTTGTCGACGCTCTTCATTACAAGCCAGAGCTCGACATCAGTGCGTTGACCACTCAGGATTTAAGAAACATCGAGACAATTTACAAGGGATTGGTTGAGAACGCACCCCTCCACTACAAGGATCGGCAAAACGGATTCGGATATATCAATCTGGGGAACCATCCGATTAAGCTCGTGTTTTACCAAGTATCTGAAGATATGTACCGAATGGTCGATGGGCTTCGACTGGATGACCTGACGGTCTCGGTGTTCTTCCGGGGCGAGGGGGATGCCCCCGTAGTCGTCGCGCCTCTGTTCGTCCAAACGATGCAGGACTATATGAGGCTTGCCAATATCGATGCCGAGGTGTTTGCCGCTACGTTGAAGCAGTATCCAGTCACAGAAGTTAGCTCTGCCTACGTCAACGACAAGATGCTTGAAATGCTATCAGCCTACGATCAAGATGCGTGCTGTAAGGAAGAGTTGCTGAAATGCTGCGAGATGACCGTAGACGCCCTGGAAGCTTTTGCGGATCGAGAGGCAACCCTGATAAATCGATATCAAATTGCCGCTCGAAAGCGAGATCTTACTAGCGAGGAGAAATCTGAGTTAATGGCAATCCAGCTGAATTCAGATAGTGCGCTGTCGAAAGCATGCGCAGCAGCCTTGCGCGGAGACTCGGACATGGCCTCTGCGCTCAGAGCGTCACTTGACGAAGAGGCACGAACGACGCTCGGCTCATGGCCGATCGGCCGTTTCTTCGCATAAGACCGCATAGACTTTTTGAGGCATCGAAATGAAGCTACTCGTCGAATCGATTAGAAATGCGGTTGAGAAAGACTGCCTTATCCCAGCTCTTATGTCTTCCCTTACCATTCCCGACGCCATGGGGCAGCTTCTTTATCCCAATCTCGTCCTTCATAACGGGAAGAGAGCGGCGGGGCGGCAGTATGTGAAGTGGTTTGATGACTGGGCGGCAAACGACTTCTTGTTTTCGGGAGACCCCTCGAACGAAGGTGAAACGATTCCAGGTCAAATCTTTAATGGGAAGATGTGCTGGAAGCTCCGGTGCTCCCTGTTGCATTCAGGCGACTACGATGTGTCGGTCGATGCTCCCGAGAAAGACGAGAGCTTCGACTACGACTACAAGTTCGAGCTTGTCCTCCACGGGTGCAACGCCCTCTGCTCTTCCTGGCCGTCGCCCAAGAGCGGGATGCGTGCGACTAAGAGCGTGACGTTCCGCGTTGATGCGGCGTCGCTCGCGAGCTCGCTGTGCAACGCCGCGGAGGCCTGTCTTAAAGAAACGGGCGAAACGGTCAGCTACCCCAATCTGGAGTTATTCGACGTGGCTGCATGGGCGGATAGATTCAATACTCGTTGAGCCATCTCGTCAAACTCCTTGTGTGCTAAACGTTGGTGTTGGCGCCCCGGAAAAGGGGTGTGGCCAGCGCCTAGAATCTTCAGCTACCACGCTGAGACGATAGGAGATGACCACATGGACACTATGGCGCACGAGGCGTCCGCGACGCCGTTGCTTGCGTTTCGCTATCGCTGCTCGAAGCGTGTCGCTTGGGGCCCTGGCCGGAGGAAAGACGACCGCTCCCTGCGAGACTGCGGAACCACCTATATCCGCTTGCTGCGGGCTTGCTTGAGCCAGTTCCTCTTGAAAGAGCCTATACCTCCGAAGAACTTGTTGTACGTCTCACCGTTCTCCTTGGCCTCGTACTTGACCAAGGCAAGTTCGATAGTGCAGAGGTAATCCGCCACTTGCTCGAGGCGGTAGTCGGTCATCGAGGTCTTGCGGCGTCGGACGACCCCTTTTGAGAGGACCTTGCCCACCGAGCGGTCGAGCGCTTGCTTGACAATATCCTGACCGTTGTCGTAATAGACCTTCACATCGTCGAAGGACTGGAAGAAGCCCAGGTGTTCAATCATGGCGGAGGAGATATCGCGCCCCATGCGCTCCATTAGCCTTGCCGGGTCTTCGAACTGGCTGCGGCGGTAGACGAACGTGATATAGGAAATGGGAAGTTTGCGGACAAACGAGGAGAAGTAGGCGAGCATCACCTTGCGCTGCTCGATGTTAAGAAACTCATAGTCCTTGTGCCCGTTCATGAGGGGCTCGGAGTGAAACGGAATGTTAGGGAGATCGGCCCTGACAAGCTTGGCCTCATAGCCCGTGACCGCCTCGGCGATGCTGCCTGCCTGGTCGTGAAAGACGAGTACGAGCGGGTAGTAGCGAGCTTTGCCGCCGCGGTCGCCGCTCTCGTCGACGAAGATGCTGAGCTCCTTGGCCAATGGGGACTCCTAATGGAATGGATAAAAAAATAGCCGGGGGACTCCCCCGGCACTTGGAGGTAGCTTAATGAGCCACCAACAACCTTATAGCGTGTGCTGGCGGTGAGTGCAAGAGGGGAACGGGATGAAACCGCTGTTGATAGTGCCCCTGAAATAGATTCGCAGCTTCTTCAAGATTACGGAACACGAGAATTTATCGTCGGAGCTGGTTTGCGAGAACAACCCGAAGCTTGCCTTTGTCTGTATGAACCTGATTCAGAGGCGCAGTGACACCATCCACGAGGGCGTGCCTGAGCTCCTTTCGTCTCGAGGCCCCCTCGCGTGCCCGGCCGCGGGCGGCTCCCGGGGCGGTCGCCGCCGTCATTTCCTGCCGCTCCTCGGCTCGATGCAGGCGTCCACGGACGCCCTCGAAACTAGGAGCTTCCTTCCGAGCCTGTACGAGTCGATCTCTCCCGACCAGATGAGGTCGTATGCCTTGTTTCGGCTTGCCCTCATGTACTCCTGCATCTCGATTACCGTCATCCATTCGTCGCGGCCCCGGTTTTCCTCGCGTGCCGCACATTTCGTCGCGTGCGCCATGGTTCCTCCAATCTTTCCGTGCGATGCGCCTGCGCGGTCCTGTGTGCGTTCTCGTCTGCGCGACGATTGAACCGCCTGACGGCGATTTGTGTTTCGTCAAGAGGATTTGAGCAAAAAGAGCATCGGAAATTGAACAGCCTGA
>URNK01000032.1 GCA_900549195.1 uncultured Collinsella sp. | reverse complement strand
CTCCCGACCCCTCGCCCACGCCTGACGATACGGTCGGCTAGAAATCATCCGGCCATAAGCAACAAGGCCCCCGAGCAGCCTATTGAACTGCTCGGGGACCTTTTAGTTTGAAGCGACCTGGTGGGCGGTCTTTATACCGGCGAACAAAAAAGGGGGGTACCGACCAACGTCGATACCCCTTACAAGCCACTATGTCAGCGCGCACGGTGCCGAGCGCACGACCCGCACGCCTACTTGCGAGAATTGCTCAGCTTATTGATCAGTGCCTCAAGACGCTCGCCGTCCTCGGCCGTCTGGGCAATAACCAAAATCGTATCGTTGCCGGCAAGCGAGCCAAGCACATCGGGCAGCTCTGCCGCATCAACGGCGGCGGCGATACCGGAAGCCGTGCCAGGCTGAGCCTTGATCATAACCAGATTATCGGTGCGCAGAACGCCCGTTACGAGCTCGGAAACCATACGCTGCAGGTGCAGGTCCTCTGCCAGAACATAGATGCCCTCAGGGAGCTTACGCAGCCCCATATCGGCAATATCGCGAGAGACAGTCGCCTGCGTGCAATCAAAGCCCATAGCACGGAGCTCATCGACCAGCACGCGCTGCGTACGGACGTCCTTATTGCGCACAATATCTCTAATGGCATCCTGGCGCCCATTGCGTTTTTTAGCCATACAAACCCTCTCTCCAAAAGATGGCGGAGACAATCAATCAGTGATTGAATAGTTTAACGCTATTTGAAGGCTTTTGTGTATAAGAACGCATTTCGAAACAATTCTATGCAAGTTTGTTTCGTAATGAGCCGTTTAGGCGGTTTTTGCGCCCGTCCGGTTAAGAAAAGCTGCCAGATGCGTACACATCACGCAGCGCGCGGGCTTGGCGCTGGCAATCGGCCCAAACAACAGACCGAGTCCCCGATGATTGTCCTTAAGCGCGGCGACCATCTGACGGGTTCGAGGCGCATCGAGCATATCACGCATGCGGGCGGAACGCTCGATTGACGACAACCCATGCGGGCTCAGGCACAAATTCTCGATGCAGGCGACCAGTCCGGCAAAGTAGAACTTTTGGCTTGCCAGCTTGAGCCGACCACCGCTGTCTGCTTCCGAGAGAGAGTCCGCAAGCTTGTCGAGCGCTCGAGTGTCATCGGATATCCTGGCATACATGGTGGGATCAAAGGCATCTGTAAGCTTAGGTGCCACCGCGTGGAAACAAGCGTCGCCGCAGCCGGACACGAATCGTGCCTGCGAGAGCGCATAAGCCATAAACTCAACCGTACGGTACGCCTTGCCGCGCGACAGGCATGCCTCAAACAGCGGACGGCTATACATCACGCCAGAGGTCTGAGCGACTAGGCCGCCCAAAATCAACTGGGGCAGCCCGGTCACCATCGAAGATTTGCTATCAATGGAAATATGAGTAGCATCCAAGACGCGCGAATGGCGCTCTCGATGTGCATCATAGCGGTCGAGCGACACCGTGGGAAACACTATGTCTGCCGCAGTATCGCACGCGATATCGACCATCTTGGGAAGGGACTGCGGAGCAAACCACTCATCGGCGTTCATAGCGATGATTTGAGAGCCGCGCGAGGCAGCAAAACCGGCACGAAGACAAGCACCGCGCTTCGCGTCCTCGACGTCAATCAAATCAATATGAATGTCCCTGTCGGCAGCAACTTGAAGCGAATGGCGCACACCGGGCGCAGCATCGCGGCAGACAACGACAATCTGCAAATCGTAGAGGTCTTGGTTCTGGATACTCTCGAGCGCACGCATCGCATAGCTGGGCGAACCTTCTACCACAAGGATCACCGAAAGTCGCGGATGCGAGCCACGTCGAACCAAGTTATCCGTCCTCTCGACAGCAATGAATCAAACCGTGGTTCATGGTACACCCCGGCAATAAAAGCAATGAGACACCGGTTGTATTGCACGCCAAGAACAGATGTTGCACACGCGCAGCCCACAGATGACGGGTGTCGACGCACGACGCGTCGAGCCCTCCCCTAGTCGAGCACGACAAGCTCGGCGGGATCGTAATCCACGCCCATAAACGTAAGGCCGCAGGCAGGAGCCGTGGGGCCCGCAGCGGTACGGTCGCAAGCATCGATGACCTCGCGCATCCACTCGGGTTCACGGCGATGCACGCCAATCTCGACAAGCGTGCCCACGATCGTGCGGACCATCGAATGCAGAAACGCATTGCCCTCGATGGTAAACGTCAGGATGTCCTCGCCAAACGCAACCTCATGGCCAAACTCGGCACGCATCACGCAGCGGTGCGTGGGCTTGCCAACGGCCGAGGCAACCTTGCAAAAGCTTTTAAAGTCCTGCTCACCCAAAAGCGCGGGGCAGGCAGCAGACATAGCCTCAACATCCAAGGGATAGCGATGCCACCACACGGCACCGCGGGACAGCACGGGGCGCGCATCTCGATCGGCAATACGGTAAGTATACGTACGGGAACGCGCATCAAAGCGTGCAGAAAAGCCTTTACGGGCCTTGTAGACCTCGTTTATGGCGATATCTTTGGGCAGGAGGGCATCCATAGCCCTCAGCCACCTACGGCGCGTCAAAGCCAACTCAGCGTCCGTTACGGGCACGCTGATGAACTGTGCCACCGCATGCACGCCGGCATCGGTACGCCCCGCACACGTCAGGTCGATCGGGCGGCGCAGGAGCGTCTCGATAGCGCGGCGCAACTCGCCCGCAACCGTCGTCTGACCGGGCTGCTCGGCAAAGCCGCTGTAGGACGAGCCATCGTAGGCCACGCGGAAAACGAGCGTGGCATCGAGCTCAGGAATCGAATTGAAATCAGACGGCGCGGTCATGGACGCTCCCAACAAACAGGCAATGGCATTTCGGCAAAAAAAGAGGGGTACGCGAACGTACCCCTCGAATATAGCCTATGCAGACGGATTGTCTACTCAGCGGTCTCCTCAGCAGGAGCCTCCTCGGCAGCCTCGACCTTCTTGGGAGCAGCGGCCTTCTTGGGGGCCGGAGCAGCCTTCTTAGCCTTAGGCGTGCAAGGCTCGGTGACGAGCTCCATGATAACGATGGGAGCATTGTCGCCCTTGCGGTTACCGAGCTTCATGATGCGGGTGTAACCGCCGTTGCGGTCCTGCCACATGCCCTGAGCAGCCTTGTCGAAGATCTCGGCAACGAGCTGCTTATCGCCGAGCTTGGCGATAGCCAGACGACGAGAGTGCAGGTCGCCCTTCTTGGCCCAGGTGATGATCGGATCGACGACCGAACGCAGCGCCTTAGCGCGGGTCTCGGTGGTCTTGATGCGGTCGTTCTCGAAGAGGGCCTTAGCAAGGCTCTTCTTCATGGCCTTGGTGTGGCTCGCATCGGTGCCGAGCTTCAGGCCCTTCTTAACGTTGTGACGCATGGTCTAGTTTCTCCTCAAATATGCGAAGCATTAAGCCTTCAGGCTCAGGCCCATGGACTCAAGCTTGTCCTTCACTTCCTCGATCGACTTAACACCGAAGTTACGGATGTTGAGCAGATCGTTCTCCGAGAACTCAACGAGCTGACGGACCGAGTGAATGCTGGCGCGCTTAAGGCAGTTGTAGGAACGGACGGAAAGGTCCAGATCCTCGATCTGCTTGTCCAGCTCGGCGTTGTCGTTTGTGACCTCGGGAGCGAAGATCGAAGCCTCCTCCTCGACCTCGGGGGTCTCGGCAAGGTTCATAAAGGCGGCCATATGCTGGTTGATGATATTGGCAGCCTGGACCACGGCGTCGCGCGGGGCGATGGAGCCGTTGGTCTCGATCTCGAGGACAAGGCGGTCGTAGTCGGTGTGCTGACCGACACGGCAAGCCTCAACGAGCTTGGCGCAACGGGAAACCGGCGAGTACAGCGAGTCGACGTGGATCACACCGATGGGATCGTTGTCGCGCTTGTTGGCCTCGCCAGAAACATAGCCGCGGCCATAGCCGATGCGCATGCTCATGGTGAGATGGCCACCCTCGGTGAGCGTTGCGATGTGCTGCTCGGGGTTGACCAGCTCAAACTCGGACGGAATAAAGAAGTCCGCACCGGTGACCTCGCAGGGGCCGTCAACCGAGATGGTGGCGGTCGCCTCGTCGGTCGTGCCGAGAGCCCTGAAGACAAGACCCTTGACATTCAGGACGATGTCGGTGACATCCTCGACCATGTTAGGGATGGTCATGAACTCGTGCTGCGCGCCATCGATCTGAATAGCCTCGACGGCGGCACCCTCGAGCGAGGACAGAAGAACGCGACGAAGGGAGTTACCCAGCGTATCGCCGTAGCCACGCTCGAGCGGCTCGACGGAGACACGAGCAGACGTCTCGTTGATCTCTTCGACCTGAACCTGAGGCCTAATGAATTCTGACATGTATTACCTCCAGCCTCAGCAGCCCGGATGGACTACTTAGAGTAGAGCTCGACGATGAGCTGCTCGTTGATATCACCGCTGATCTGCTCACGCGTCGGCAGAGCGAGCACGTTACCAGACAGCTTCTCGATATCGACCTCGAGCCAGCCAGGGACCTCAAAGCGCTCGGAGGAAATCAGGGCCTCCTTGATGGGGAGGAGGTCACGGAACTTCTCGCCGACAGCGACGACGTCGCCGGCCTTGACGCGGTAGGACGGAATGTCCACGCGCTTGCCGTTCACGGTGAAGTGACCGTGACGGACGGACTGACGAGCCTCTTTGCGGGTGCGGGCGAAGCCAAGACGGAAGACAACGTTGTCGAGGCGAGACTCAAGGATGATCATGAGGTTCTCACCGGTGACGCCGTTCATCTTACGGGCCTTGTTGAAGTAGCCGTGGAACTGCTTCTCCAGAACGCCATAAATAAACTTGACCTTCTGCTTCTCGCGCAGCTGCATGCCGTACTCAGATTCCTTGCGACGGCGCTTGGGCTGACGGATAGATTCCTTCTTGCTGCTGTAACCGAGCTCAGCGGGATCGATCCCGAGCTGACGGCAGCGCTTAAGAACAGGAGTCCTGTCGATTGCCATATTGATACGATCCTTTCAGTTACACGCGGCGACGCTTCTTGGGGCGGCAGCCGTTGTGCGGAATGGGGGTCTTGTCCTGGATGCTCGAGACCTCGAGGCCAGCAGCCTGGAGGGAGCGGATGGCGGTCTCACGACCGGAGCCGGGGCCCTTGACGAAGACGGAAACCTTCTTCATACCGTGCTCCATGGCCTGCTTGGCAGCAGCCTCGGCAGCCATCTGGGCAGCGAACGGCGTGGACTTACGGGAGCCCTTGAAGCCCACCTGGCCAGCCGACTTCCAGGAAATGACATTGCCCTGGGGATCGGTGATCGAAACGATCGTGTTGTTGAACGTAGAACGAATGTGAGCCTGGCCCACGGAAATGTTCTTACGGTCCGCGCGCTTCAGACGGGCAGCGCGAACGTTCTTCTTAGCAGTAGCCATCTATCTAGCGCTCCTTATTTCTTCTTCTTAGCACCGATCTGACGCTTCGGGCCCTTGCGGGTACGAGCGTTAGTGTGGGTGCGCTGGCCGCGGACCGGGAGGCCCTTGCGGTGACGAAGGCCGCGGTTGCAGCCGATGTCCATAAGGCGCTTGACGTTCTGGTTGCGCTCACGGCGGAGGTCGCCCTCAACCATGATCTGGTTCTTATCGATATAATCGCGGATGGCGTTAACCTCATCCTCGGTGAGGTCCTTAACGCGCGTATCCACGTTAACGTTGCACTCGACGCAAATCTTCGTCGCAGTGGTGCGGCCGATGCCGTAAATGTAGGTCAGACCGATCTCAACGCGCTTCTCACGCGGGAGGTCGACACCATTAATACGGGCCAACGTAGTCTCCTCTCTTAACCCTGACGCTGCTTATGACGGGGGTTCTCGCAAATGACGAGGACCTTGCCATGGCGCCTAATGATTTTGCACTTATCGCACATCTTCTTGACCGAAGGACGTACCTTCATCGTTCTTCCTTTCGGTAGCGCTCAAACTACTTCCCTACTATCTACTCGCCCAGCCGCAGGCGTTTAAAACTATGGCTGGTCTTCACACACAATCCGACCGTAGGTTGAGCTAAGCCTGCAGTCGGAAATGGAGTGCGTGTATGCGTGCCGCTATTTGTAGCGATAGGTGATGCGGCCGCGGGTCAGGTCGTACGGGGAAAGCTCCACGACAACCCTGTCACCGGGGAGAATACGGATGTAATTCATTCGGATTTTGCCAGAAATGTTGCACAGAACCGAATGACCGTTCTCGAGCTCGACCTTAAACATGGCGTTGGGCAACGGTTCCTTTACCGTACCCTCGAGCTCAATTGCGTCTTCCTTCTTCACAAGCAATCATCTTTCTCTAGAAAACGACAGCGATTGAGTATTTTACAACACGTATGCACGCATCGTAATAACTTCGTAATGGCTCCACAACTAAGTGGAACTTGTTACATTTGAAATGTAAAACAAAGCCGTTCCCTGATGCCCAAGATCGCCTTGAAATGAGAAGGCATAGACCTTGGGGTCATGCCTTCGAAATTGAAAGGCGAGGTTGGGCATCAGGGGGCGGCGACTTTTACATTTCTCCGCCTTGGAGCGAACACCAAGCACCTTGGGCATCCGTGGTGAGAATCACCGGACCGTCATTGGTAATGGCGACGGTGTTCTCGTAGTGCGCGGCGGGCAGGTGGTCATTGGTCGTAACAATCCAACCGTCGGAGCCCGTGCTCACATGGTTGGAACCCATCGTAACCATCGGCTCGATGGCAATGACCATGCCGGCCTGGAGGCGAACGCCCCTCCCCTTCTTTCCATAGTTAGGAACGTTGGGGTCCTCGTGCATCACGCGGCCAATGCCATGGCCCACATAATCGCGAAGCACGCCGTAACCGTGAGACTCGGCGAGGGACTGAACGGCATAACCGACGTCCCCGATATGGTTACCGGGAACAGTCTGCTCGATGGCAGCCTTAAGGCAATCGCGCGTGATCTCGCACAAAGCCTTGGCTTCGGGCGTGGGGGTGCCGACGAAAAACGTCCAAGCGTTATCGCCGACCCAACCGTCGACAACGGCTCCCGTATCGATGGAGATGATATCGCCATCGCGCAGGATCATGTCGGGGTTGGGAATACCGTGTACCACGGCATCGTTAATCGATGCGCAAATGGTTCCGGGAAACCCGCCGTAACCCTTAAAGGCTGGGGTGCCACCATGCATGCGGATAATCTGCTCCGCGAGCTGATCGAGCTCAAAAGTCGAAACGCCGGGGCGCACCATGGCTCCAACGTGGCGGAGCGCCATCTTAGATAGCGCTCCTGCCTTCTTCATCTGCTCGATTTGCGTTGCAGACTTAATCTTGATCATAGACCGAGAGCCTCTTTGACATCCCCGTACACGGTCTCGCGAGCCTGGTCACCGTTGACCGACTTGAGCAGACCCTGGCCACGATAGTAGTCGACGAGCGGGCTCGTGGACTTCTCGTAGACGTCGAGACGGTTCTTGATGGTCTCGGGCTTGTCGTCGTCGCGCTGATACATCTCGCCGCCACACTTGGGGCAGGTAGCATCGGCAGCGGTGCCGGTGTAACCGCAGGCGCGGCAGGTGCGACGCGAAGACAGACGATCGATAATGACCTCGGGGGCCACATCGACCAGAAGGGCGCAGTCGATCTCGCGACCCATGGCGGAGAGCTCGGAATCGAGCGTCACGGCCTGGGCGGTGTTGCGCGGGAAGCCGTCGAGGATGAAGCCCTGCTGGGCGTCATCGGCGGCAAGGCGCTCCTTGACAAGGTCGATCACGAGCTGATCGGGAACGAGCTCGCCAGCGTCCATGTACTTCTTAGCCTGAATACCAAGCTCGGTGCCACCCTTGACGGCAGCACGCAGCAGGTCGCCCGTGGAAATGTGAGCGACGCCAAACTCGGCGACGAGCTCCTGTGCGACGGTACCCTTACCGGCACCCGGAGCTCCGAGCAATACGAGGTTCATGAGCAATCCTCCTCTAGCCTATTTAAAGAATCCATCGTAATCATACATCTTGATCTGGCCTTCGAGCTTATCGACCGTGTCGAGCACGACGCCGACCATGATGAGGATGGACGTGCCGCCAAATGCCTGGATTAGCTGGTTACCCGTAAAGGAGAAGATGATCGAAGGCACGATGGCGATGAGCGCCAAAAAGACAGCGCTGGGAAGCGTAATCTTGTTGAGCGCGTTCTTGATGTAGGCCGCGGTAGCCCTACCCGGACGCACGCCCGGAATAAAGCCGCCCTGCTTCTTAAGGTTGTCGGCCGTGTCATCGGGGTTGAACACCATGGAGGTGTAGAAGTACGCGAAAAACACGATGAGGACAACGTTAAGCACCCAGTTGAGCCAGCCGCGCGAAAGCGCGGAGGCAACTGCCTGGATCCAGCCGATGCCGGGGAAGAACACGGCAATCTGAGCCGGGAAGTACAGCAGCGCCGAAGCGAAGATGATCGGCACGACACCCGCGGTGTTGACCTTGATGGGCAGGTAGGTGGTCTGGCCACCCATCATGCGACGGCCCACGACGCGCTTAGCGTAGGAGACCGGGATGCGGCGCTGGCCGCGCTCAAGGAAAACAATCAACGGGATAACCAGCAGGATGATGGCGCAGATGATCACCATGGTGATGATGCCACCGGCATTGCCCTCGGTGCTGGAGAAGATAGCCTGCGGCAGACCGGCCATGATGTTCGCGAAGATGATCAGCGACATGCCATTGCCGATACCGCGCTGGGTGATGAGCTCACCAATCCACATGATCAGCATGGCGCCCGCAGTGAGCGTGCCGACGATCATGAGGTCGAAGATGATCTCGGGAGCGCCGGCGCCATTGAAGCTGATGCCGAAGCTCTTAAAGAGGAAGAGGTAACCAACGGAGTTGAGGATTGCCAGAGCCAGGGTGAGGTAA
Source organism: uncultured Collinsella sp. (assembly GCA_900549195.1). GTDB lineage: Bacteria > Actinomycetota > Coriobacteriia > Coriobacteriales > Coriobacteriaceae > Collinsella. The sequence continues at coordinate 4,195 of URNK01000032.1, read as the reverse complement.
CGCGAATACTGCGTAATCTTGGTCTGACCGACCTCGCCCTCGCGGGCAAGCTCATGCAGGGAAGGCACGACGGCCTGGAGCATCTGGAGGATGATCGAGCTGGTGATGTAAGGCATGATGCCCAGCGAAAACACCGACACATAGCTCAACGCGCCGCCAGAGAAAAGATTCAGGAGGGCCATAGCACCTGCGGCGACCGAATTGTTATCGGTCGAGAAAAGGCCCAGCATCCCCTGGAAGGGAATGCCGGGCACAGGAACGTGCGCACCAATGCGGTACACGACGAGCATAGCTATGGTAAAAAGAATCTTTTCGCGCAATTCTTTGATGCGGAAAGCATTCTTAAGACCATTTAGCACGGCAGCTCGACCTTTCCGCCGGCGGCCTCGATCTTGGCCTGCGCAGAAGCGCTGACCTTGTCGACCTTGACCGTGAACTTCTTGGTGAGCTCACCATTGCCGAGCACCTTGACGGGCTCGAACTCGCTCTTGGTGATGCGAGCGGCCTTAAGAGCGGCACCGTCGATCACAGCGCCGTCCTCGAACTTACGCTCGAGACGCTCAACGTTAACAGCGGTGTACTCGATACGACGGGGGTTACGGAAGCCCGGAAGCTTGGGCAGGCGCATAGCCAGCGGAGTCTGGCCACCCTCGAAGCCGGCACCCTTGGTGCCACCAGAGCGGGAACCCTGGCCCTTCTGACCGCGGCCAGAAGTGGTGCCGTGACCCGAAGAATTGCCACGGCCGACGCGCTTGCGGTTCTTGGTGGAACCGGGCGCGGGAGTAAGATCGTGAAGCTGCATTTGCTACTCCTCTACAATCTCGACAAGGTGCTTGACCTTGAAGATCATGCCGCGGACGGACTCGTTGTCAGCAATCTCGCGAACCTCGCGGATCCTGTGGAGACCGAGGGCACGGACAGTACGGACCTGGTCCTGCTTGCAACCGTTGGTGCTGCGGACCTGCTTGATCTTGATGGTGTCAGCCATGCTTAGTTCTCCTTACCGACGAACATCTCGGAGACCGTCAGGCCACGGCGAGCCGCGACGTCCTCAGGGCTGGAGAGCTCCTTGAGGCCCTCGACGGCAGCCTTGATGATGTTGAGGCCGTTGTCGGTACCGAGGGACTTGGACAGGACGTTCTTGATGCCAGCAAGCTCAAAGAGGGGACGCACAGCGCCGCCGGCGATAACGCCGGTACCCTCGACAGCGGGCTTAATGATGATGCGGCCGGCACCAAAGTGGCCGAGAACCTCGTGCGGGATGGTGCCCTGCTCGGTCACCGGCACGTGGAACATGTTCTTCTTGGCATCGAGAGATGCCTTGGAGATGGCCATGGGCACCTCAGCGGACTTGCCCATGCCAACGCCGACGTTGCCCTTACCGTCGCCAACGACGACGAGAGCGACGAGGCTCATGCGACGACCACCCTTGACGGTCTTCGACACGCGGTTGATGTAAACGACGCGCTCCTCGAACTCGGAGGCCTCGCGCTGCTGCTTCTGATTACGAGCCATGTGCTACATACCTCCTAGAACTCGAGACCGGCGGCACGAGCACCGTCGGCGAGGGCCTTGACGCGGCCATGGTAGATACGGCCACCGCGATCGAAGGCGACCTTGGTGATGCCGGCCTCGATGGCGCGCTTGCCAACGAGCTGACCGACCTTCTCCGCAGCCTCCTTGTTCGAGGTGTGGGTGCCCTTGAACTCGGCCTCGAGGGTCGAGGCAGAGACGAGCGTCAGGCTGGAGCCCTTGCTGTCGTCGATGATCTGGGCATAGATGTTGGCGTTAGTACGGGTCACGCGAAGACGCGGACGCTCGGAGGTACCCGAGACCTTGCCGCGAACACGACGCTGACGACGCTTGAGGCCTTCCAGCTTCGCCTTATGCTTGTTCATACGTAAACTCCTAAAAAGGTTGATCTTGCCAGCACCTGACGGGGTGCTGGTCTTATGCGAGTGAGTCGGTTACGACTACTTGGCGGCCTTACCCAGCTTGCGGCGGATGTGCTCGCCAACGTAGTGGATACCCTTGCCCTTGTAAGGCTCGGGAGGACGATGGCCGCGGATCTCAGCGGCGATCTGACCGACCTGCTGCTTGTTGATACCCTTGACGTTCACGTGGGTGTTGTCGGGAACCTCGAAGGTGATGCCCTCGGGAGCCTCGACGATCACGGGGTGCGAGAAGCCCAGGGAGAACTCGAGGTTCTTGCCCTTCTGCTGCACGCGGTAACCGACGCCGGCGAGCTCGAGCTTCTTCTCGAAGCCCTCGGAAACGCCAACAACCATGTTGTGGATGAGGGCGCGGGTGAGGCCGTGGCGGGCACGGGTCTCACGCTCGTCGTCGGGACGGGAAACGGTGAGGACGTTGTCCTCGACGTTGATAGCGAGCTTCTCAAAGACATCGAGCTCGAGCTGGCCCTTGGGGCCCTTGACGACAACGTTGTTGCCGTTGACTGCCACTTCGACTCCGGCGGGAATCTGGACAGGCTTATTACCGATACGAGACACGGTGATCTCCTTTCCTTCTACCTACCGAGCGAATTACCAGACGTAAGCGATGATCTCGCCGCCGACGTTGTGCTTGCGAGCATCGCGGTCGGTCATGACGCCATGGCTGGTGGAAATAATGGCGGTACCAAGGCCACCGCGGACGCGGGGCATGTCGGCAACGCCGGTGTACTTACGCAGGCCCGGCTTGGAAATGCGGCGGATGCCGTTGATGACCTTAGCCTTCTTGGGACCATACTTAAGCGTGATGTGCAGAGTCTTCTGGGGAACGGTGTCCTCGACATCGTAGCCCTCGATGTAGCCCTCCTCGTGCAGAACACGAGCGATCTCGACGAGCTTCTTGCTGCTCGGCATGGAGACCGTGGCCTTGTTCACAGAGTTAGCGTTACGGATGCGCGTAAGCATATCTGCGATCGGGTCTGTAAGGTTCATACAGATTCTCCTTCGTTCTTGATGAACACGTGCTCTTGGTTCTTCGCCGCCCTTAACGGCAAAGCCTTTTTAGCGCGTTTTCCCTGTTCCAAACTGATGCTTGAAACGCTGGTAGTGACTTACCAGCTGGCCTTCTTAACGCCGGGAAGCTCGCCCTTGAGTGCAAGCTCGCGGAAGCAGACACGGCACAGGCCGAACTTGCGGTACACAGAGTGCGGACGGCCGCAGCGCTGGCAGCGCGTGTACTCACGAGTAGAGAACTTCTGCTTGCGATTGCACTTGACGATCATCGATGTCTTAGCCACTTATATCCTCCTCACATAGAGTATTGTTCGCCCCAAGCGCCGCCCCCTTGTGGGAACGGCGCTTATAGGGCAGGTGAACCTATTTCTTGAACGGGAAACCGAAGGCGTCCAGAAGGGCCTTGGCCTCCTCATCGGTATTGGCGGTGGTCACGAAAGTGATGTCCATACCGCGCTGGTGATCGACGGAGTCGAAGTCGATCTCGGGGAAGATGAGCTGCTCGGTGACGCCCATGGAGAAGTTACCACGGCCGTCGAAGCTCTTGGCGGAGATGCCGCGGAAGTCGCGGATACGGGGGATCGCGACGGAGGTCAGACGATCGAAGAACTCCCACATACGGTCGCCACGCAGGGTAACCTTGCAGCCGATCGGCATACCAGCGCGCAGGCGGAAGGTAGCGATGGACTTGCGGGCACGGGTGATCATCGGCTGCTGGCCGGTGATGGCGCGCAGGTCGCGCACGGCACCGTCGATGGCCTTGGAATCGGTAGCGGCCTCGCCGACACCCATGTTCACGACGATCTTCTCAAACTTGGGAATCATCATGACGTTCTCGTACTGGAACTTGTCCTGAAGCTGCTGCTTGACCTCGTTGTTGTACTTGGTCTTCAGACGCGGCACATACTTCTCTTCTGCCATTGTTCACTCCTTCTTGGGGTTTTAAGCACGGGGCGTGGCCACGATGGGTTGTCCTCGTGCCTCCTGGCTGCATCCGCGCCGCTCATGGCATTTTGCGGTTTGGACTCGACGCAGCAGGAGCCGACAAAACAATCGGTACTATACGCGCATCGGGAGCGTATTTCCAGAAAAACCTCGTCTGCCTGCACAACTCCACAACTCCCCCGCACAAATGGATCCCAAAAAGCAGTTGCGGTGAAATAGGGACTGTTTGGCGGCCTAACAGGCTTAAACAGTCCGTATTTCACCTGTCTCTTATACACATCTGACGC
>URNK01000031.1 GCA_900549195.1 uncultured Collinsella sp. | reverse complement strand
CGTGGAATACCGCCGTGCCGACGTTGGCTTTGTCTTCCAGTTCTACAATCTGGTCCCCAACCTGACGGCGCTCGAAAATGTCGAGCTTGCGGCGCAGATTTGCCCCGATTCGCTCGATGCCGAACAGACGCTTCGCCAGGTTGGCCTGGGCGGGCGCCTCGCCAACTTTCCGGCGCAGCTTTCGGGCGGCGAGCAGCAGCGCGTGTCCATTGCACGCGCACTGGCCAAGAATCCCAAGCTGCTCCTGTGCGACGAGCCCACGGGTGCACTCGACTACAAAACCGGTAAGCAGATTTTGCAGCTGTTGCAGGATACCTGCCGCAAGCAGGGCATTACGGTCATCATCATCACGCACAACTCCGCGCTCGCGCCCATGGCCGATCGTCTGATCCGCTTTAAGAGTGGTCGCGTGGAGAGCGAGACAGTTCAACAAAATCCCGTGCCTATCGAGACGATCGAGTGGTAGCGCCCATGGACCAAGATCGCCAAAACAGCCAGCGCCGCGACGCGCAGAACGCGGAGTGCGAGCAGGATTTTACGACCTACCGCACTGCTCAAAGCTCAAACGATATGGTCCCGACGGTTTTTCGCCGTGGCATCTACCGCACAATCCGAGGCAGTCTTAAGCGCTTCTTGTCAATTGTGGTCATCACCGCGCTTGGCGTGAGCGTGATGTGCGGCCTTAAGGCGGGCTGCGAGGATCTGCGCGATTCGGTTGACGCCTACTTTGACCAGCAGAGTGTCTATGACATTAACGTGCAGTCGACCTATGGCCTTACACGCGACGATCTTGCGGCTATCCAAGAGGTCGACGGCGTCGAGACGGCCGAGGGCATCTACACCGAGACCGCCTACACCGCCGTGGGCACAACGCGCGAGCGCGTGGTCGTACAGAGCCTTTCCAAGGAGAATATCGATCAGCCGGTGCTGGTGAGCGGCGATTTGCCCGAGAGTGCCGGTGAGGTTGCGGTGACATCGAAGTTCCTGAAGGCTTCGGGCAAAAAGCTCGGCGATACCGTGAGCTTTGCCGCCAATGACGCTAGCTCGTCGAACCAAAGCGCCAAGGACCAGTTTGCCGCGGGCGATTACACAATTACGGCCGAGGTCCTCGATCCCACCGATGTGAGCTCCGACTCGACCGTCAACGACTTTCGCGCTGCTTCGGCTGCGGACTATAAGTTCTATGTGAGCGAGGATGCCGCGACATCTTCCTCCTACTCCGCCGTCCGCGTGATCGTCGAGGGAGCCAAGAGCCTCAACTCCTATTCCGATGCCTACACGGCAAAGATCAACGAGGTCAAGAGCAATATCGAGGAGATCCGCGATGAGCGCGAGAAGGCACGTGTTCAGGAACTGACGGTCGACACGCCGGCAAGCTTGGATGCGGCTGAGCGCCAGACGAATATGCTCTTTGGGATAGAGCAGGACAACATCAATCGCATGGCCGAGGGCAGCGAGGAGCGCGTTCAGGCACAGGCCGATTTGAACCAGCGCCGCGCAGCCGCCGACCAGCAATTTGCCGATGCCCGTACCGAGCTTTCCGATCTGGGCGAATGCACTTGGTACATCCAGGACCGCGTTAACATCGCAAGCTACTCGAGCGTGGAGAGCGACAGCTCTTCGATTGAAGCCATCGCCACGGTTTTCCCGTTCATCTTCTTTATCGTCGCCGTGCTCATTAGCCTTACCACCGCCACGCGCATGGTCGAGGAGGAGCGCACGCTCATTGGTCTGTACAAGGCGCTCGGCTATTCACGCGGGCGTATCCTGTCCAAATACGTGAACTATTCACTGTGGGCTTGTCTGATCGGCGGCGTGCTTGGCAACATTGTCGGATTTGTGGGCCTACCACTGTTCCTGTTCACGGTGTTCGACGACATGTACTCACTGCCCCAGATGCTGCTTTCGTACGACATCGTGTCCTCAATCGTCTCGGTGGCGCTGTTTGCCGTGGGCGTGGTGGGCGCCACGATTATCGCCTGCCGCCACGAGATGGCCGAGACCCCAGCCTCGCTCATGCGTCCCAAGGCCCCGCGTGCCGGCTCGCGCATTTTGCTTGAGCGCATCGGCTTTATCTGGCACCGTATGGGCTTTTTGAACAAGGTGGCGGCGCGTAACCTGTTCCGCTACAAAAAGCGTGCCCTTATGACCATCTTTGGTATCGCCGGCTGCACGGCGCTCGTGATCTGCGCTCTGGGCATCCGTGATACGTCGATATCGCTTTCGCCCAAACAGTACGGGCATATCACGCGCTACGACTTGCTGGCGGTCGCCAATCCCGACGACTTTACGCAGACGTGTGCGGCGCTCGACGAGCGAAGCGCGGTCAAGGATTCCGGTGTGACCGTGACTTCGACGCTGCCGATTACGACCGATAACGTCACCTTTACATTTGGCGGCAAAAGCGAGACAGTGCTGTTAATCGTGGTGCCCGATGACCGTGTGAACGATCTGGACGACTACGTGCGCCTTGAGGACGAGTCCAAAGAGTCGCTGTCTTTGCGTGACGGAGATGTGTATCTGAGCAAGAGTTCACAGCTGGCGCTGGGGATTCAGCCGGGTGATACGGCGCACGTCCAGGATTCGTCGCTCAATGTTGCCAAGGTCAAAGTCAGCGACATTTCGCTCAACTATCTTGGCAACACACTCTATATGACGCAGGGCACCTATGAGCGCGCGTTCGGTCGAAGCGCGCGCCTTAACGGTGTCCTTGCGTTGCTGAAGGGCTCGTCGGCCGACCAGATTGCGTTTAGCAAGAAGATTAAGAGTGACGGCTGGCTTACGATTTCGAGTACGGCCGAGCATCAGGCGAACGCTGATGCGAACTTTACGATTATCAATTCGGTCGTGGCGCTCGTGACCTTTATGGCGGCGTGCCTGTCGTTTGTGGTTGTGTTTACACTGTCCAACACGAATATCTCCGAGCGCGAGCGCGAGCTGGCGACCATTAAGGTGCTGGGCTTCCGCCGTGGCGAGGTGCACCACTACGTCAACAAGGAGACGTTAATCCTCACGGCAATTGGCGCCGCGCTGGGCGTGCCGCTGGGTAGCCTGCTGGCCGAGAGCTTTACGTACATTCTGCAGATGCCGTCGCTCTACTTTGACGTTGAGGTCCAGCCGCTGAGTTATGTGCTCGCCGTAGTGCTTTCCTTTGTCTTTACGTTTATCGTCAACCTCACTACCAATCGCACTCTCAATAGGATCGACATGGTCGGCGCCCTCAAGAGCGCCGAGTAGCCTGTCCTGGGATTCAAGTTCTGGCGAGCTGCCGACGCGCCCACAGCAGTATTTTTGCATAAACTGCCCCGCTAAATGCATATTTCGGCGGGGCGATTGCTTTTTGCCCACAGGTACCCCAGGGGGCGCCGTACAAATTCCGGAGTATTCAACATCCCGGGGTCCGCGGGCGCGGGCGCGGGGGTGCAAAACTGCGCTGAAAGCCCCGATTCTGAGCCCCAACGCCTCTAGAGCCGCTCGTTTTTTTACAGGATGCGGCCCATGGTGCCTGCCTTTCGCCCAAAATCCAGTATGCAGGCACCCTCGGCTGCTGAATACTCCCAAAAATGCACGCCGCACCCCACCCTAGGCACCCGCAGCAAGAAGACGAATAGCCTCGGCCTCCCTAGTTGTCGCAGGGGGTCCCAGGGCTTACCTCCCAAATCTTGCCGCAGGACGGAAGGACCCCGCCGCGCGAAGCGCACGGCGGGGTCCAGACATGTCCGAGGACGATTTGGGAGGCAAGCCCTGGGGCCTCCGATGGGGGCGGTTCCAGCCGAGGCTATTCGTCGCCGAAGCTGATGCCCAGCGCCTTGGCCTCGCGCACCAGATCGCTCTGGGGGTCGACATACTTGAGCTTGCCGGCGACATCCTCGAGCGGCATGTGGCACATCTTGCCGTCGCGCAGGGCGATCATGTAGCCAAACTCGCCGCGCAGGCAGCCAAGCGCGGCCTCGACGCCGCACTGGGTCGCAAAGATGCGGTCCTGAGCGTCGGGCTGGCCGCCGCGCTGCGTGTGACCGGGGATAGCGACGCGGGTCTCGCGACCGGTCTTGGCCTCGATCTCCTTGGCGATGTCGTAGACGATCGACGGGCTCGTGCGCTCGGCGAGCTTCTTCTTGTACTCCTTCTTGGACAGTGCCGCGTCTTCCTTGGAGATAGCGCCCTCGGCGACGGCCACGATGGTAAAGCGGCTGCCAGTCTCCATGCGATGCTCGATGGTCTTGATGACCTGGTCCATGTCGTAGGGGATCTCGGGAATCAGGATGACGTCCGCGCCGCCCGCAACGCCGGCGTACAGCGGGATCCAGCCAACCTTGTGCCCCATGATCTCGATAACGAACACGCGGCCGTGGCTCGAGGCGGTGGTGTGGATGTCATCGATGCACTTGGTGGCGACGTCGATGGCGCTCGTAAAGCCAAACGTCATCTCGGTGCCCCAGGTGTCGTTATCGATGGTCTTGGGCAGGGCGATAACGTTGAGGCCCTCTTCGCGCAGGCGGTTGGCGGTCTTGGTGGAGCCGTTGCCGCCCAGCATAAACAGGCAGTCGAGCTGCAGCTTGTGATAGGTGTGGACCATCGCCGGCACCTTCTCGACGCCATCGGCCTCGGGAGTATCCAGACGCTTGAACGGTGTGCGGCTCGTGCCCAGGATGGTGCCGCCGCGGGTGAGGATGCCGCTAAAATCGGCGGGCGTCATGACACGGAATCTGCTGTAGATAAGGCCCTGGTAGCCGTCCTCAAAGCCATAAATCTCGATAGGTTCTTCGCTATTGGTCATAAGCGTTTTGACGATGCCGCGCATGGTGGCGTTGAGCGCCTGGCAGTCGCCGCCACTAGTAAGAAGACCGATCCTAAGCATGGTGAATCCTTCCGGGCAAGTTATAACATGCGCATAAGTTTACCCCCGCACACTGTTGATGCGGGGGTAAAACGTGTTAGCTCAAATGTATAGAAATGTAAGTAACATCAGGCGAGCGTAAGGACGACGGTGCCAGCTCCTTACAGCGCGAAGGCGTCGACGTCGCCCCAGTGGCGGCGCAGCGTGATGGCGGCAGCGGGCTCGGTATTGTCAAAGACGACCGACCATTGCGTATTGCTGGTGATGTCTTCCGGATTGGGCTCTTGCGCTGCGGCGCGCAGGGCTTCCCAGGCAATCGTTTCGTCCTGGGCACCGACATGGGCGTCAAGGACATTGGCGATTGCGGCGGCGCGCTCTTTACCATGGCCCAGCTCGCCGTTCTTTTGGTTGGGCAGCACTTCGTCACCATAGCAGGCGTAGAAGTTCGTAACCTGGCGTACAGGAGTCGCCTTGCATGCACGGTCGGGGTCGCGCGGATCCCACTCTACTACGCGCGCGTCACCGGCAGCGTCGTTGATAAAGAAGTGGTAATCGCGTCCGGCCATGGCGTGCATGTCGTAGGCAGAAAGCAGGTCTACGGCCTCCTGCGTGGTGGCGGCACGGTCGAGCACCAGACGGATGGCGAGCGAGGTATTGATGACGGGGCGTTGTGTGTCCTGGTCACAGGGCTTGGAATCCAGGGTGAGTACGGCAATGGACACGCCGCATTCGTTAACACCGTCGAGTTGGGCAAACGGGCCCATGAGTGCGGCGGCACGTCCGGCGACGGAGTCGAGCGGAGTGTTATCGCCCAGGTTGTTAAGGGCGGCAAACCCGATGGAGGCATAGCCGTCGCGCGGGTGATTGCGCACCAACAGCGCCGAGGAGTCGTCCTTAAAGTCGTAATTGCGACCGGTGCGCACGCGGCCTTCGGCGTCTACGGCGACAAAAGCGCTGCAGGCAAACTGGGGCGCCTGGACATGTGCCGGCATGCCGGGCAACACCTGCGCCACCACGGCATCGATGTAGGCCTGGTCGTCGCGCACGCCAGCGGCGATGATGCGGTCGAGGTCGTAGTCGTAAGCGATGTCGATTGCGTACAGGTCATAGCCATCCGCGTAGCCGGTCAAGCGTTTGAGCGACGCGGCGGACTTGATTTGCTTGCGGTAAACGATGCCGGCGGCAGCGGCAAGGCCGACGGCGACTCCCGCGACACCGCAGGCGATGGCAATGTTACGTGGCTTCATGACGGCTCCTCTCGTCCTGTTAGCGCAATTGTCGCAAAGGGAGCGCGGGCATGATGGCTCAACTTGGTGAGCGGCGCGGAATTAAGCACGGAATGAAGAGTGCGGCACTGGCGTGGCGGGGTATGCTGGAGGGGACCATCAACCCAGCGAAAGGGGAGAGCATGACGGATCAGGAAACGCCCGAGCGCGTGCACGTGACTGCCGACGATATCGAGGCCGCCAACGACCTTATCGACTTTATCGAGGCATGCCCCAGCATGTTCCATACGGCGGCGACCATTATGGCCGAGCTCGACGAGGCGGGCTTTACCTGCCTGCCCGAGAACGCGGCATGGGATATCGAGCCGGGCGGGCGTTATTACACGCAGCGCAACACCTCGAGCGTTATCGCCTTTAAGGTGGGCGAGGACCTGGCCGCGACGTGGGGCGAGGACGGCGTTGCCGGTGACTATCATTTTCAGCTGACGGCGTCGCACAGCGACTCGCCGACGTTTAAGGTTAAGGCCGTGCCCGAGCTCGACGGCGCGGGCGAGACGCTGCGCCTGAACACCGAGGCCTACGGCGGCATGATCGACTACACCTGGTTCGATCGCCCGCTGGCGCTTGCGGGCCGTGTGCTGGTGCGCGAAGGCGACCGTATTGAGAGCCGTCTGCTTGCCACCGAGCGCGAGGTCGCTATTATCCCGAGCCTTGCTATCCACATGAACCGCGGCGTTAACGAGGACTTTGCTCCCAACCGAGCTGTTGACCTGTGCCCGCTCATCAGCGCCGGCGAGCTTAAGCAGGGTGACTTCGATGCCCTGATCGCCGACGAGCTGGACGTTGAGCCCGAGCAGATTCTGGGCCGCGATCTGTTCCTGGTCAATCGTCAGGATGCGCGCATTTGGGGCTGGGCCGATGAGTTTATCTCGACGCCCAAGCTCGACGACCTGGCCTGTGCCTATACCTCGCTACAGGCATTTTTGGGCGCCGAAAACGCGCACGACGTCTCGGTCTTCTGCTGCTTCGATAACGAGGAGGTTGGCTCCGAGACCAAGCAGGGTGCCATGTCGACCTTCTTGGCCGACGCGCTGCGCCGCATCAACGGATCGCTGGGTTTTGACGACGAGTCGTACCATCGCGCACTTGCTGCCTCGATGCTTGTAAGCTGCGACAACGCACATGCCGTGCACCCCAACCACGCCGAGAAGTGCGATGCCCGCAATCAGGTGGTGCTCAACGGCGGTATCGTCATCAAGGAAGCCGCCAACCAGCACTACTGCACCGATGCCTTTAGCCGCGCGGTGTTCCAGGCCATCTGCGATGACGCCGACGTGCCCACGCAGGCCTTCGCCAACAAGAGCGATATGGCGGGTGGCTCCACGCTCGGCAACCTGTCGAACATGCAGGCGAGCATGCACGCCGTGGACGTGGGCCTGCCGCAGCTGGCCATGCACTCAAGCTACGAGACCGGCGGCGTACGCGACGTGATGTACGCCATCCGCGCCCTCACGGCCTTCTACGAGCGCAACCTCAGCATCAACGGAGCCGAAAGCGTGGAGCTCTAAAACCTACCAAAAAGGGACAGGTTTACTTTGACAGGTTTTATCTGGGCAAATGCCAGTGGCATTGCAAGCCGATAGGGCCCTAAAACGCCGCAGGTAGAGCAAAAGTCAGCGAGAGCCCGCCAGAGCGAGCAAGGTGACGTGAAAGAGGAGGGCATAGGCCTTTTGGCCATGCCCGACGATTGAACGTCAGATTGCCGCTCTGGCGGGCTTGCAGCGTCGAGTGGTTCCGGCGTTTGGTAAAACGCCGGAACACAAGAGCGCCCCCTCCCGCGCACGGAACGGAAGGGGGCTAAAGGTAGGAGTCTACCGGTGGGTTTACCCCGCCGGACAGACGATGACCAGGTGATCCTCTACAGGATCGTCAAGGTTTCCGTGGGGTACCCGTTGGGTACTTAGATCAACACGCAGGCGACGGTCAGGATGATGGCGCAGACGACGGAGAGCGCGACGATGAGCTTAAGGGCAAACTTGAGCCAGGTCGTCCACTCGATCTTGGCCAGGGCGAGACCGCCCATGATGGCGCCGGAGGTCGGGGTGAACAGGTTCACGACACCGATGGCGGCGGAGAAGATCATGACCATGACCTCAGGCGAGAAGCCGAGCTTAACAGCCAGCGGTCCCATGATGGGCATGGAGACGGTGGCCATACCGGAGGTCGAGGGGATCAGGAAGGACAGGTCGAAGTAGACCAGGCAGCTCATGGGAGCGAAGATCACGCCGGACAGGCCAGCCAGGGCATTGGCGGCAGCGTCGAGGACGAAGACATCGAGGCCGGTGTTAGCCATGAGGACGGAGATACCACGGGCGAGGGCGATGACGAGAACAACGGACATCATGTCGGCAGCGCCGGTGATGAAGGTGTTAACGATCTGCTTCTCGGACAGGCCACCGATGATACCGATCAGGACGGCCATGAGGAAGAACCAGGTGGAAGCTTCGTCGAAGTACCACTGGCCAATGGGCAGGCCGGTGATTAGGGCAGACCAGCCCTGGACGACGGCGTTACCGTCGGCGTCGTAGACAGCGCCAGCGTCGAAGAAGTTGGCGACGCCCTCGTTGAGGTCGGCCAGCGGGATGAAGCCGACAATCATGACGACGAAGGTGAAGGCGAAGGCGATCAGAACACCCTTCTGACGACCGGTGAGCTTGACCTCCTTGTGGACCTCGGAAGCAGCCTTGCCGTGAGCTTCTTCGGCGTCCTTGAGCTCCTGCATCGACAGGATGGTAGAACCCTTGTCAGCCTTGACCTTCTTGGCATAGTTCATCACGAAGACGATGGACATAGCGGTAGTGACAATCCACAGGACGGCACCGAGGCCGATGATGATGGACTGGTTGACCTCAATGCCAACGCCGGTCAGAGCGTCGACGGCAGCGCCGACGGCGAACGGGTTAACCGTGGAGCCCAGGCAGCCGCAGCCAGCGCCGAGCAGGACGGTAGCGGCGCCGACCATCGGGTCGAAGCCAGCGGCCATCATGGTAGCGGCGAGCAGGGCGTAGAAGGGAACGGTCTCCTCGCACATACCATAAGTGGTACCACCGAGGGAGAAGATGAGCATCAGCACGGGAATGAGCATGATCTCGTTGCCCTTAAGCTTCTGCACCAGGACGGCGATGCCGTTGTCCAGAGCGCCGGTCTCGGTCATCATGCCGAGGAAGCCGCCCAGGATCATAACGAAGAGGCAGACGGGCAGAGCGTCAGCGAAGCCCTTAATCGGGGCGGTGCAGAAATCGCTCAGACGGGCGGCAGTAACCGCGCCGCCGGACGTGCCGGAGACGATAACGGTAATCACTGCGACAATTGCCAGCAGAGCAAGAAGAATGGTGAACGATGAAGGCATACCGCGCTTTTTCTTAGCGGTCTCAGTCATGGTTCTCATCCCCCCTTCATAAATCATTTAACTTTCTCGTGCGAAGCGGATCTTCCGTGCCGTGCCCACCGCCCGACGCGAGATATTTACCAGACACAGCCGCTCGGGGTGTTCAACAATACACCCCGAGCGAGATGCTAGATGCTCTTACTTGAGCGTAGCGTACATGACAGCCTTGATGGTGTGCATGCGGTTCTCGGCCTCGTCGAAGACCTTGGAAGCGGGGCTCTCGAAGACCTCGTCGGTGACCTCCTGCTCGGTGATGCCGAACTGCTCGCACTTCTCGGCGCCAATGGTGGTGTTGGTGTCGTGGAAGCTGGGCAGGCAGTGCAGGAAGATGGCACCCGGGTTGGCCATAGCCATGACCTCGGAGGTGACACGATACGGGGTGAGCTGAGCGATGCGCTCGGCCCAGACCTCGTCGGGCTCGCCCATGGAGACCCACACGTCGGTGTAGATAACGTCGGCACCGGTGACGCCGTCCTTGACGTCGGTGGTCAGTTTGATGGTGCAGCCGTTGGCCTCGGCGATGGGCTTGCAGGCCTCGATGACGTCGTCGGCGGGCATGCACTCCTCGGGGCCGCAGGCCACGAAGTTCATGCCGAGCTTGGAGCAGACAACCATGAGGGAGCGAGCAACGTTGTTCTTGCAGTCGCCCATGAAGACGAGGGTCTTGCCCTTGATGTCGTAGTTGAAGTTCTCCTGGACGGTCAGGATGTCGGCGAGCATCTGGGTGGGATGCCACTCAGTGGTCAGGCCGTTCCACACGGGCACGCCGGACTTAGCAGCGAGCTCCTCGACGTCGTCCTGGGCAAAGCCACGGAACTCGATGCCGTCATACATGCGGCCGAGAACGCGGGCGGTGTCCTCGATGGACTCCTTCTTGCCCATCTGCGACGAACCGGGATCGAGGTAGGTGACGCCCATGCCCAGGTCCATGCCGCCGACCTCGAAGGCGCAGCGGGTACGAGTGGAGGTCTTCTGGAAGAGCAGAACGATGTTCTTGCCCTCGAGATAGCGGTGCGGAACGCCAGCGCGCTTCATATCCTTGAAGTTCTTGGAGAGCTTGAGCAGGTACTCGATCTCCTCGGTGGTGAGGTCGAGAAGCTTGAGGAAGCTACGGCCGGAAAGGTTAACACCCATGGTTTGATTCCTTTCGAAGAAATGAATTACGTAAGTATTAGTGGTGCCCGTTTAACGGGCGAAGCCGGTGCGGTTGTAGGGGGACCGCACCGGAAACGGAAAGACTTAGAGGTCCTCGCGCCAGAAGGGCATGCTCATGCAGCGCGGGCCGCCGCGGCCGCGGGAGAGCTCGGCGGAGGGCACGACGAGAAGGTCCAGGCCCTCCTTGTACAGCACGTCGTTGGTGACGGTGTTGCGGGCGTAGACGCAGATCTTGCCGGGCTCGACGCACAGGGTGTTGGAGCCGTCGTTCCACTGCTCGCGGGAGGCCGCGATCGGGTCGCCGCCGCCGCAGGGGATCAGCTTGACCTGGTCGACGCCGGTGGCGTCCTCCAGGACGTGCTCGAGGGTGTCCTCGATCAGGCGGATGTTCACGTCGCCCGGGTTCTTGCCGGCGGTCAGCTCGTAGACGCGCAGGGTGCCCATGATGGCGGGGTGGATCGTGAACTTATCGACGTCGATCTGGGTGAAGACCGTGTCGAGGTGCATGAAGGCGCGCGAGACCGGGATGTCGAAGGCCAGGATGCGCTCGACCTTGGAGTCGGAGTTCCAGAAGATGTTCTGGGCCATGACGTCGATCGCGGCGGCCTGGGTGCGCTGGGAGATGCCGACGGCGAGGGTCTTCTCGTTGATGTTCAGCACGTCGCCGCCCTCGGTGTGGAACTGGCAGTCGCGGCGGAAGTACAGCGAGACGTCCTTGTAGTCGGGGTGGTACTTGAAGATGTACTTGCCGTACAGGGTCTCGCGGTTGCGGGTGACCGAGTACATGCGGTTGAGGTTGACGCCCTCGCCGATGACCGCGAACGGGTCGCGGGTGAAGTAGAGGTTGGGCATCGGGTCGATGATCAGGTCGGACTCGGACTCGGAGTTGACCAGGGAGTCGAGGGTCGTGGACGCCGTGAGGGGCATGTCGATCTCGGACTTGGTCATGCCGGCCATGGTCTTCTTGACGAACTCGAGGTTGTCCTCGATGGAGTCCAGCTTCTCGCGGACGATCTGCGGCATGTGCTGGCCGCGGATGCCGGCCTCGGCGATGTACTGGTCGGTGAACTCGGCGCGGGCGCCGGGGACCTGGTCGAACACCTCGGCGACGAGGTTCTCGAGATAGAGGACCTCCACGCCCTGGTCCCTCAGGATCTGGGCGAAGGTGTCGTGCTCCTGCTGCGCGACCTCCAGGAACGGGACGTCGTCGAACAGGAGTCGCTCGAGCTCGTCGGGCGGCAGGTTGAGGAGCTCGTCGCCGGGACGGTGCAGGCAGACCTTCCTGAGCTTGCCGATCTCGGAAGGCACGTGCAGACCTTTCGTCATGGCCTCCTACCTTTCTTTCGGGCCTTTCGGCCGAATCTCTCAGCGCCCTTCCATAGCGGACGCTGCTTGCTGACAGCTCTAGTTATATCCAAATTCCACCCGCAATTCCACCTCGCCCTCGAACGGTCAACAAAGTGCGATGAACGGTATATCGCACGAGATTCCCCCATAATGTACTTCGGCGTTCTAAAGTAACTTTTCTAAGGTAAACGCTCTTTTTTCCTAAAAACTATTTGCAATTGCATCTCTAAACTTTTGATTCAGAATTGCATAGCTAAATCGGTTTTATGTATATAAATGATGTTTGTTTACGTTTCCGCCTGCATTCAATGATATTCAGATATCCATCATTCTTATTCACACTTACGTACCAGTTGAGTGAGGATATAGACCGCTTGCAGACGAGCAGGACGTCAGTCCTATGACTTGTCAGCGTAAGAAGTAGGTAAAGATACCGTTCACGCGATACGTCCGTGCCAGCGGTCGACTAAATTGAGACAATAGTGATTAGTGTTAGGCTACCGTCCCTTGTGGGGACTGAACGGACAGATGCATATGCCGAGCAAAATCGAAAAGAAGCAAGCCGCCGCAAAGCTGCGCAAGCCGCCGCGCGACTTCTCGTACACGCAAAACCGAGAGCTCAGCTGGCTGCGCTTTGACAACCGCGTGCTTGACGAAGCCTTCGATGAGACCGTTCCGCTGTTCGAGCGTCTAAAGTTCGTGTCGATTTTTGAGTCTAACCTCGACGAGTTTCTCATGGTGCGCGTGGGCGGCCTGTCCGATCTGGCGGAGCTCAAAAAACAACCTGTCGACAACAAGAGCAATATGACCGCCTCCGAACAGGTCGATGCTGTCATGGCCGAAATGCCCGGGCTCCTTACCCGTTGGGAGTCCATCTTTAAGAGCATCGAGGGCAAGCTCGACACCTTGGGCGTTCACCGCGCCCGCATCGATTCGCTTACGCCCGAGGAGCGCACCTTTGTAACCCGCTACTTCCAGGCCTACGTGTCGCCGGTCATCTCGCCGCTGGTCATCGATCCTCGCCACCCCTTCCCCAACCTACGCAATGGCGCGCTCTATCTGGCCTGTGGTCTGGACGGCGCCACCGACGAGGCTGTCTCTTATACACATCTGACGCTGCCGACGACTCCTTACGTGTAGATC
>URNK01000030.1 GCA_900549195.1 uncultured Collinsella sp. | reverse complement strand
GGGCGGCAGGCGCCGGAGCGTCCTCACCAGCACCCTCTGCGCCGCGCGCCGCAGGCAGCGCCATCTGCAGATACGTATCGGCCAGATGTGCCTCGTCAAACTCGGAGCGGTCGGAATCCAACAGGTAAGCGGCGACCACGGTGTCGAAGATGCACGTGGAATCGACTGCTAGCGGATCCATGAGCTCGGGCTCAGAAGAATCGATGGGCGAAAGCTCGTGCAGCAGCGCCTTCGTATCCGGGCTCGCCACGCGGCCCTCCATAAACAGGCGCGCAAGCACGCCGGCGATCACACCGTGAGCGAAGTTGAAGCCATCGACTACGGCAGTGGAGGCGCCGTCGCCCTCCTCGAGCGCGAACAGGCCCTTGGACGTCGCCAACCACAGCGTGCGCGTCAGTCCAAAGAGCGCGCCCTCTTCCTTGTCGTCGTCCACCACGGCGGCGACCCACTCGCCGGCATCAATCGCGCGGGAGACCTCAGCCGCAACGGCACCAAGCGCGTCGGCATCGCCGGCGGCCGCGCGAACCATAGCAGGTATCTCAAACACACTAGAGGCAGCAGCAGCCCCGCCCTCGCCGCCGATCAGCGCCAAGAAACGGTTCTGCATGGCGGTGATACCAAGCGTGCCCAGCGCCGCGGACACTTCGTCGGCAGAAAACGCCGGGAATGACGTCGCCTCAAAATCGAGCTCGACGGGCGCATCGGTGCGAATGGTTGCGACCTTGCGGCTCAGCAGCGCATCGTCGATGTGTGCACGCAGGTTTTCGCCCATTTTGCCCTTGACCTCGTCGGCGTGTGCGATGACCTCGTCCAGGCTACCGTACTGCGCGATGAGTGCACTCGCCTTTTTGGGGCCGATGCCCGGCACGCCGGGGATGTTATCGGACGTGTCGCCCTTCAGACCATAAAAGTCGGGCACGAGCGCCGGCGTAATGCCGTGATACAGGTCATCCACGCTCTCGGGCGTCATAATCGCCACGTCGGACAGGCCCTTGCGAGTCGAGACCACGTTGACGTGCTCGGTCACGAGCTGATACATGTCACGGTCGCCGGTCACCAGCAGCATGTCACAGCCGGCCTGCTCGCCCAGGCGCGCCATAGTGCCCAGAATGTCATCGCCTTCCCAGCCCTCGGACTGCAGAATCGGCACGTTGAGTGCGACGAGCAGCTCCTTGATCATAGGGAACTGCGCATGCAGATCGGGGTCCATGGGCGGGCGTTGCGCCTTATACTGCGGCAGCATCTCCATGCGCACGCGCGGCTTGCCCTTATCAAACGCCACAACAACGCCGTCGGGGTTAAAGGCGTCGATCATCTTGAGAAACATGTTCAGAAAGCCAAAGATCGCGTTGGTGGGGCGACCGTCCGGCGCGTTCATAGTCGGCGGCACGGCGTGGAAGGCGCGGTGCATGAGCGAGTTGCCGTCGATAACGGCAAAGGTGCGGCGCTTGTCAGACATATTGAATACCTCGCTTTAGGCTGGGCACGGTTTGCTCACTCCAGTTTACACGCTCCCCGCCCCGCGGCCACCTCACATCAAGCTCCCCCGCCACCGTGAGCCCGCGCGTGATACGATGGCTCACGGTACATCAACCAGCACGATCGATCCGAAAGGAGCCTGCGTCATGGAGCGTCCCTGCGCATGGAAAAAGTACACGCCACAGCAAATCGAGGAGCTCGAGGAGCTTTGCCGCGGCTATAAGCAGTTTTTGAGTGAGAACAAGACCGAGCGCCTGTGCGTCAAGGCCGGCATCAAGATGGCCGAGGAGGCAGGATACGTCGACCTGGAGACCGTAATCGCCGAAGGCCGCGAGCTCAAGGCAGGCGACAAGGTGTATGCCGCTAACCACGGCAAGGACCTTATGCTCGTCAACCTGGGCACCGCCCCGCTCGAGCAGGGCTTTAACATCCTGGGCGCCCACGTGGACTCGCCGCGCCTGGACCTTAAGCAGAACCCCGCCTTCGAGGCCGGCGACATGGCCTACCTCGACACGCACTACTATGGCGGCGTCAAGAGCTACCACTGGGTGGCCTCCCCGCTCGCACTCGTGGGCGTCATCTGCAAAAAGGACGGCACCACCGTCGACATCAATATCGGCGACAAGGCCGACGACCCGGTCTTTACCATCTCCGACCTGCTGATCCATCTCTCGAGCGAGCAGATGGCCAAGCCCGCCAAGGACGCCGTCGATGCCGAGATCCTCGACGTGATCGTGGGCGGCCGTCCCGTCAAGTTCGATGAGGACGACAAGGACGCCCCCAAGGAGCCCGTCAAGCAGATGTTCCTGGACATCCTCAAGGAGCAGTACGACGTCGAGGAGGAGGACTTCCTCTCCGCCGAGATCGAGGTCGTGCCCGCCGGTCCCGCCCGCGACATGGGCCTCGACCGCTCCATGATTTTGGGCTATGGCCACGACGACCGCGTCTGCGCTTACCCCTCCATGCTCGCCCAGATCAATGTGGCCAATGTCGAGCGCACGAGCATCACGCTCATCGTCGACAAAGAGGAGATCGGCTCCGTGGGCGCCACCGGCATGACGAGCCGCTTCTTCGAGAACACCGTCGCCGAGATCATGACACTCGCCGGCGAGGACAGCCCGCTGGCTTTGCGCCGCGCGCTCGCCCGCAGCCGTATGCTCTCCTCCGACGTGTCCGCCGGCTTCGACCCGGGCTACGCCGGCAAGTTCGAGACCAAGAACGCAGCCTTCATGGGTCGTGGCCTGTGCTTCAACAAGTACACGGGCAGCCGCGGCAAGGGCGGCTCCAACGACGCCGACGCCGAGTACGTGGCCCTCGTCCGCGACATCATGGACGAGGCCGGCGTGGACTTCCAGACCTGCGAGCTCGGCCGCGTCAACGCTGGTGGCGGCGGCACCATCGCCTACATCATGGCCAAGTACGGCATGAACGTCATCGACTCCGGCGTTGCCGTCCTGTCCATGCACGCCCTGTGGGAGGTCGCCAACAAGGCCGATATCTACGAGGCCTATCGCGGCTACAAGGCCTTCATCGAGCGAGCCTAACCAACCCTTCATCAGTTGCGGTGAAATACGGACTAAACTGGCCCATAAACGGCCAAAACAGACCGTATTCCACCGCAACTTCCTTTTTGGCAGAGGAGAGTCCATGCTGCAGGTCATCATTTCGCCCGCCAAGCAGATGCGCGCGGCCCAAGATGCTTTTGAAGTCCTGGGCATCCCACCCTTTGTGCGCGAGACGGCTCGCCTCCACCGCGCACTGCTAGATATCGAGCGGAATGAAGGCAGCGGCGGCCTGCAGGCGCTGTGGAACGTGAGTGACAAACTGCTGGGGCCTTGCCTCAACACCCTGCATGAGTTCGGGCCCATCCTGAAAAGCGGCGATCTCGACAATCCCGCACTCGCTCGCCACCTCTCCCCTGCCGTCATGTCCTATCACGGCATTCAATACCAGAGCATGGCACCCGAGGTGATGGATTCCGCGCAGCTCGCATGGCTGCAAGACCATCTGTGGATCCTCTCCGGCCTCTACGGGCGCGTTCGTCCCTTTCATGCCGTCGAACCGTATCGGCTGGAGATGGGCGCGAAGCTCGCCGTTGACGATGCCCGAGACCTCTACGCGTTTTGGAGCGATAAGCTCGCGCGGGCTATCGCCCCGGCAGGCTCAAACACCACGATCGTCAACCTCGCCAGCGTAGAGTATGCCAAAGCCGTTCTGCCCCACCTCGCGGGCGACGCCACAGCCGTCACATGCCTCTTTGGCGAGGGCATCCGCAACGGGAAGCCCATCCAACAGTCGACCGCCAGCAAAAAGGCGCGCGGCTCCATGGTGCGGTGGATGGCAGAAAACAAGCTCGAGGATGCAAGCGAACTTACCGCATTCAATATCGGCTAT
Source organism: uncultured Collinsella sp. (assembly GCA_900549195.1). GTDB lineage: Bacteria > Actinomycetota > Coriobacteriia > Coriobacteriales > Coriobacteriaceae > Collinsella. Next base: position 9,452 of record URNK01000030.1, on the reverse strand, counting down.
CGGCACATCCCCGAGCTTTCAGACAAAAACACCCTGGTTTTCATGAACGCGCAGGCACAATAGGCCCGCCGTTTCCAAACACCCCATTACTCCGCCAAGCCATCGGCCTTTGCAATCTCGCTCGTCGAGCCATCTTGGTAGGTAATCTTAACGTGCTCTACGTCGGATACCGTAACGCCCGACGGAGGTTCCAAACGCCACTCCGTCAGAGCGATATCCATGGTCGTGGGCACATCGCCCTGATCTTTGAGCTTCACCATGAGTGTTTTGAGTGCCCCATCAAACGTCACGCGTTCGATTTCTTCGCCAGGAATAGACCCACCACTCAGCTGCAGCTGCACAAACTCGTCGCGCGGATACCAATAGTCGCCCGGCGCGGCAACGGTATTGCCGCCCGTAACCTTCACTGTCATGATCGGCAGGGCATCGTCGGCCTCGAACTCCCAGGTGGCGCCGCCACGACCGCCGAACGTCCAGATACAAAAGGCAATCACCAGCACGGCAAGCACCGCAAAACCAATCGCGACCAACCCATGGTGCGCACGGCTTTCCTCGGCCGATACATCCCATTGCGTCTCTCGATATAGATGCTTGTCTTCCATGTACGCCTCCCCACAGGCACGCTCGTTAGGCCAATCGTACCCATTCGAGCTATACTTGAGCCCATTACATAAACGGGGAGCTTGCAGGACAAGACGGCAGGCTGAGACTGGGCGCGCCCGCCCTGACCCGCAAACCTGATATGGGTAATGCCAACGAAGGGAGCCGTGCCAATGAGCACACAGACCGAGCCCAAGCTCGTCACGCAAATCGACTTCGCCCGTGCCGGGCAGATCACGCCGCAGATGAAGGAAGTCGCCGAGCGCGAGCATCGCGACCCCGAGTACATCCGCGAGCGCGTGGCCGACGGCCGCATCGCCATTCCCGCCAACATCGTGCATATCAAAAAGGGCATGCGCGCCTTTGGCGTCGGTGAGGGCCTGTCCACCAAGGTCAACGTCAACCTGGGCATCTCGGGCGACAAGGCCGATGCCGCCGAGGAATGGAAGAAGGTCAAGATCGCTGAGGACTTTGGCGCCGACGCCATCATGGACCTCTCCAACTCGGGCAAGACGCGTCAGTTCCGCCAGCAGCTCATCGACGAGACCCCGCTCATGGTGGGCACCGTCCCCATGTACGACGCCATCGGCTACATGGAAAAGCCGCTGGTCAAGCTTACCAAGGACGACCTGTTCGAGGTCGTGCGCGCGCACGCCGAGGACGGCGTGGACTTTATGACCATCCACTGCGGCATCAACAAGTCGGTCACCAAGACCTTTAAGGAGACCAGCCGCCTCATGAACATCGTGAGCCGCGGCGGCTCGCTGCTGTTTGGTTGGATGGAGGTCACCGGCAACGAGAACCCCTTCTATGAGTTCTACGATGAGTTGCTCGAGATTTGCCACGAGTACGACGTGACGATTTCGCTCGGCGACTCCTGCCGCCCGGGCTGCCTCTACGACTCCAACGACGCCACCGAGACCGCCGAGATGATCGAGCTGGGCAAGCTATGCAAGCGTGCTTGGGCCGCCGGCGTCCAGGTCATGGTCGAGGGCCCGGGTCACATGGCGCTCGACGAGATCGCCGCCAACATGAAACTGCAGAAGCGCCTGTGCCACAATGCTCCGTTCTATGTGCTCGGGCCGCTGGTGACCGATATCGGCGTGGGTTACGACCACATCACCGCTGCCATCGGCGGTGCCATCTCCGCCAGCTCCGGTGCCGACTTCCTGTGCTACGTGACACCGGCAGAGCACCTATGCCTGCCCAACGCCCAGGATGTGCTCGACGGCCTCATGGCCACCAAGATCGCCGCACACGCCGCCGACATCGCCAAAAAGGTGCCCCACGCCCGCGACATGGACGACAAGATGGGCCAGGCACGCCGCAAGCTTGACTGGGACGCCATGTGGGAGTGCGCGCTCGACCCGGTTACGGGCAAGAAGCGCTACGAGGAGTCCCCCGCCGCCACCGAGGGCACTTGCACCATGTGTGGCAAGATGTGCGCCGTCCGCACCGTCAACAAGATCTTCGAGGGCACCACGATCGACCTCGGCATGGAGGACTAGCCTGTCGCCGCGGCCGCTTCTGTCGGCGAGCTGGTGCCTGTCAATTGTTGACGTGTGAACATTTGCTTACATTTGCGTAAAGATTGCATCGCCCGCCCGGGTTCGACATAGAGTCGGCCCGGGCATCTTTATAATGCTGGCTTATAGACCCATTTGATTCCGACCGAACAAGGGAGCGAACATGGATCGCAGTAAGGTACCTGCCGTTCTATCCATCGCAGGATCCGATTCCAGCGGTGGCGCCGGCATTCAGGCCGACATCAAGACCATCACGGCGCACCGCCTGTATGCCGAGACGGCCATCACCGCCATCACCGCACAGAACACCCTGGGCGTTACCGCCGTGCAGGATATCTCGCCAGATATCGTAGCCGCGCAAATAGACGCCGTTTTTGACGATATCCGCCCCAGCGCCGTCAAGATCGGCATGGTTTCTTCTGCCGAGATTATCGAAGTCATCGCCGACCGCTTGAGCGCCTGGAACGCAACGAACGTGGTCGTCGACCCCGTCATGGTCGCCACCTCGGGCGCGCGGCTGATTCCCGAAGATGCCGCCGAGGCGCTCACCCGCCGCCTGTTCCCGCTAGCGACGGTTATCACGCCCAATATTCCCGAGGCCATGGCCCTGCTCGACTACGAGGTCGACTCCGAGCGCACGCAGCAAAATGCTGCCATGCTCCTCACCCGCCGCTTTGGTTGCGCATCCCTCGTTAAGGGTGGGCATCTTGTCAACGAGGCCAACGATGTACTGGCCGAACCCGCGCCACTCGATGACGAGGGCAACCATCTGGGAGATCCACTCACCACGTGGTTCCGCCACAAGCGCATCGAGACCGACAACACGCACGGCACCGGATGCACGCTCTCGTCCGCCATCGCCTGCGCGCTGGCTCAGGGCATGGATCTTGCCGACGCTGTCAACGCCGGCAAGGCATACCTAACGGGCGCTCTGGCCGCCGGCTTTGACATGGGCAAAGGCTCCGGCCCCGTCAACCACATGTGGCAGTATTAAGATTCGCAGTCCAAAGCCACCGCAAAGGCGCCCGTCCCCTTTGCGGTGGCTTGGGGTCGCGCTACTCTCCGAGCATCTCTTGGAGCTTGGCTGCCACGGCGTGGCCCAGGCTCTCGTGGCTTTCGGGCATCATGTGCAGATAATCGATATCGCCCGGCTCGGCAAAATCAGCGGCATTCAAAAAGTCGCAGCCAAACTGTTTAGCAGCATACGCATAGTATTCGGCAAAATGCTCCGAGGCCTCGACGGAGCGCTCGTCAAAGTCGGTCATGTACACATCGGCGATCTGCGGTTTAATCTTGATAGGCGCCATCAGCAGAATACGCGGGCAGGGCGCGGCTTCGGTCCAGGGAAACGCGCGGACGGTGCGAATCAGCGCCATGGCACCGTCAGCGATATCGGCAGCCCCCACGCTAAAGACCGTCTTGCAGTCGTTGGTGCCCAGCATAATCACGATCGCATCCAGCGGCTTATGAGCCTCGAGCAGCATCGGCAACGCGCGGATGCCGTTGAGATTAGTGTCCAGATGGCACATGTCGTCGCGTACCGTCGTGCGGCCGTTGAGGCCTTCCTCAATCACGTGCCAGCCCTCGCCCAGGTCGCGCTGGGCCACGCCGCACCAGCGCACATCGTGCGCATAGCGTACCGCGGTGCCGTCGCGCATGCCCGCCGGATCATAGCCGTAGGTATTGCTGTCGCCAAAGCACAGAACGTTTTTCATCGTAAGCCCTTCCTCTAGTAAAAAGAAAAAGTCGGCGGGAGCAGTCTCTCCCGCCGAATCGACCTATCTGTCAGCACATACCGATTACAGGTACTTGCGCCAATCGTCATCGTCTTCATCGTCCTCGGCGGCAGCCTGGACCTGCTCGGCGGCGCGGGCAGCCGCAGCGCGAGCGGCAACCTGGGCATAGGACTCCTCGTTGCGCTCGGGGAAGTTTGCCAGCACATGCTCGAACTTGGCAAAATCTTCGTCCCAGCGCGTAGAGGGCACGGCAAAAAAGACCTGCTTGACCTTAAAGTCGCCCGATGCGAGCTCCTTGCGGAAGAGCTCGGCCACGGCCTCGGCGTCAAAGCCGTTGTTGTCGCAGCCCCAAGCGCCCAGCACGAGCTTCTCGCGACCCAGCTCGTCGCAGATGGCAAGCACAAAGCGGATGCGATCGCGCAGGGCGTCCAGCAGGGCATCGTCACCCACACGATACTCCTGGCGAGCGCGCTTGGCGTTGGGCGCGGCGGCCACGATCACGTCGGCATACGCATGCACGTGGTTGCGGTCGAAGCGCACCGCAGGCACCACCAGCGCACGGTTGCGGTAAAGCTCGCAGTTGATGTTGCGGCGACGGTTCTCGCCGTACCATTTGCGCTGTTTATCGAGCACGTTGTACAGGTACGAATCGGCACAGAGCGTGGCCTCCTGACCCAGATAGCCCTGGATGTAGCCGCCGCCCGGGTTGGTGAACGAGGCAAAGTCGAGCACGGCCATGTCGCAGAACTGCGCATAGCCTCGGCCGTTATCCAGAATGGCCTGCGTGGCAGAGGCGTCGAGCACGGTGACCTCGGGCAGGGCCGCAGCGGGCTCCTCGGCGGGCTCGGACTCGGCTTCGGCGGCCTCCTCGACGGGCTCGGGCGCCACCTCGGTATCGACTGCAGCCTCGACCTCGGCGGCCTCGGGCTCCTCGGCAACCTGCTCCTCGGCAGCAGCAGCCACCTGGGCCTTGACCTTCATCGCCGCGACAAAACCGGCAGGCATACCATCGAACTCGCACACGCCGGCAAGCGAACGCTCGATATCCTTGGCGCACGCTTCGGACACAGTTGCCACGTGACGCTCGGCGGCCTTGGCACGGGCCTCGCGCTTGGGATTGGGCTGACCCGCTCGGTTGGACCTGCGGTTACGGTTCCTGTTGTCGACGTCTGCCATACGTGGCCACCTTTCCTGTCGCTGCCGCTATCGGCTTTTTCCCATCCATGATACCCCGCCGCGCACAAAAAAGACGGCCCCGAAGGACAGCCTTTCGCATCGATTTACACGCACGGCAAGCACCGCCGCAATTTGCCACTAGTCGCGACGGCCGAGGATGTTCAGGATGCGCAGGAACACGTTGATAATGTCCACGAACAGATTGGACGCCATGAGCACGGCGTTGGGCAGCGTAGGCGGCACCGTCGTGGCAACATAGGTGTCGTAGCCAATAAAGCCGGCGAACACCACGATCACGATCAGATCGGTGATGGTCTGCGAGACGCCCGTGAACATCAGCACGATCTCAACCAGAATAGTGGCGAGCAGAATGCCAAAACCGATGCCATATACGCGCTGGAAAAACTTGGGGAACGTCACGCCCAAGGCGCCAAAGACAAAGGTGATGGCGGCCGTGGCGATAAAGGCAGTGTTGATGGTGGGCAGGTCGTAGTTGGCAAGGCCAAACGACGCGGTCAGGCCAAAGGTACTCGCAAAGATTACGTAGCCCACAAGGGACAGGCCCACGGACTGCTTGCTGGCGGCGGCCGACATCATGACCATGCCGACGATGGTCGAAATAAACGAGCCAAAGACCAGCGACAGGGCGGCGCCGCTCATCATCATGCGGGCAAACGCCATGGTGCTCGTAAAGTAGGCGCCGGCGCCCATGGCGCAAAAGCCCAAAAAGATCAGAGCAGACATGACAAGGTTGTACGCACGCGGCGACATCTCCTTGGCACGGCCTGCGCCGGTCTCGATGGGGCCGTTCTGATAACCCTGGATATCGTTCATAATTTCGTCCTTTCAAAAAGCGCCGCGACAGCGCCGTAGGCGACAAGATCCCGCCATTGTACCCGAATGCCGCGCGCTCTTACCTGCGGCGCTCGCCCTCGAGCGTACGATCAAAGGCCCAGACCCACCAACGCATCACGTGCGCCTGCGAGCCGTCCGTCCGCTCGCGCGTCTGGTCCTCCAGATACAACTCGGTCGCGTGACCGCCAAAACGCACCTTATAGGTTGCCGTACGGATGCCGTGAACCGTCAGGCCAAACCCAGTGGTCGAGACAATCTCGTCAATCGTAAAGCAACGACCGTCGACCCAGCAGACAGTGACCGGCACGACCTGTCCGCCCGCGAGGATGCGAGCCACGACGTCCACATACTGCTTGTGCACGCGCCGAGTTTTGCCATCTGTCTGTCGATATTCCATGTCTCCTATTATCGAACGCATGTTTGCATGTTGTAAAGCGAACAGACTGTGGTTTTGGAGTGTCGTAGTAATCGCACGTGTCCGCATGGCGTGTTAGCAAAAAGAACACCCGCGGTCAACAGGGCTAATATTCAATTTTAGTGCCAAAAAGTCCACTTCTCCCATCAGAACTCGGTAAAGAGACCCGCAGGAGGTGATACGATTTATCATGTTTTTGTAACGTGTCTGCAAACTTCGAGAAAGCCCATATATGGACGTAACGTTCTCAACCTTCCTCGGCCAAATTGTGTCGAACCCAGTCCTTGCCGTCACCGTGATCCTCGCGTTGGGTGCCATCTTCGTCAATGGATGGACCGACGCGCCCAACGCCATCGCGACCTGCGTCACTACGCGTTGCATGCCCGCCCGCGCCGCCATTCTCATGAGCGCCGCATTCAACTTCCTCGGCGTGCTCATCATGACGCACTTTAACGCGAGCGTCGCCAACACCATCTCACATATCGTCGACTTTGGCGGAAACAGCACCATGGCGCTCGCCTGCCTATGCGCGGCGCTGTTCTCCATCGTCGTCTACGGCGCCACAGCGTCGCGTTTTGGCATCCCCACCTCGCAAAGCCACAGCCTTATCGCCGGCCTGACCGGTGCCGCCATCGCCCTCGGCGGTGCGAGCAGCGTCAACGTCCACGAGTGGATGAAGGTCATCTACGGCCTGGCGCTCTCCATCGGCCTGGGCTTTGTCATGGGCTGGGTCCTGTGCAAGCTCGTCTCGATTCTTTTCGCCGCCGCCAACAGGCGACGTGCCAATGTCTTCTTTAAATACGCTCAGATCGCGAGCGCTGCGGCCATGAGCTTTATGCACGGCGCGCAGGATGGACAGAAGTTCATCGGCGTGCTCTTTTTAGGCGTGGCCTTTGCCAGCGGCCAGACGAGCGTCGGCGATGCAGGCATCCCCATCTGGATTATGCTGCTGTGCTCGGCCACTATGGGTATCGGCACCAGCGTGGGCGGCGAGCGCATCATCAAGTCCGTCGGCCAGAGCATGGTCAAGCTCGAAAAGTATCAGGGCTTCTCCGCCGACCTGGCGGGCGCCGCAAACCTGCTGCTTGCCACCCTTACCGGCATCCCCGTGTCCTCCACACACATCAAGACCTGCGCCATCATGGGCGTCGGTGCCGTCAAGCGCCTCTCAGCCATCAACTTCGGCGTCGTCAAAGACATGATGTTCACCTGGTTCTTCACCTTCCCCGCCTGCGGACTCATCAGCTTTGTCATGGCCAAGCTGTTCATGATGTTCCTCTAGTCAAACCGAACGTCCATCCGGACCGCATTACTTCGCCCACCCGTCTTCGCCTCGAAAGGACCCACCCATGGCAAAGAAACCCGATTCGTTCTACTTTGATAACTACGTTGCCTGCGCCGACCTCGCCGTTCAGGCAGCCGAGCTGCTCACCAAGATTTTTGAGAACTTTGACCCCGCGCAGATCCACGACATGCTCGATAAGATGCATGCGATTGAGCATGCGGCAGACAAGAAGCACCACGAGCTCGAAGACGCCTTGCTCACCGCCTTTATCACCCCGCTCGAGCGCGAGGATCTGGATCTGATGAGCTGCTCACTCGACACCGTGCTCGACCGCATCGAGGGCGTCGTGCAGCGCGTCTACTTCACCAACATCCAGAGCATCCATCCCGACGCCATCGTCATCGCTCACAAGGTGACTGACGCCTGCCGCGCCATGAAAGACCTGATGGTCGAGCTGCCCAACTACCGCAAGTCCAAGACCCTGCGCGAACTCGTCATCCAGATCAACACCATCGAGTCCGAAGCCGACGAGCTCTATATCAACGCCATGCGCAACCTGCACGTTAACGGCAAGGACCCGCTCGAGGTCATCGCCTGGCGTGACGTGTACGCCTTCCTGGAGTACTGCGCTGACTGCTGTGAGAATGTGGCCGATGTTGTGGATTCGATTGTCATGAAGAACAGTTAATTGGGGGCACGTATCCCACCGGTCGCGGGCCCGACCACTAATACCTTTTTCACTCCAGCTGCAAGCAGAGTCGTTCAAAAGGTATTAGTGGTCGGGCCCGCTCCCTTACGTACCACCATTGGGAACTTTGGCTGATAGTTGTAGCGCAATGGGGGTTTGGCTGAAGGGACCTTTGATATCCGTTCGGACACTTTGGCCCTTGATGAGCGTTTGACTGATTGCTGCTTTGGGTACTGTTTGGGTTACTTTGGGTTTGTTTGATTTTTAATTGTTGGAGGGCTTGTATGTCTTATTTGGATCTGGCTCGGGGTCGGTATTCTTGTCGTGAGTTTGAAGATCGGGCTGTGGAGCAGGCTGTAGTGGATGCCATTGTTGAGGCTGGGCGTATTGCTCCTTCTGCTTGTAATAACCATCCAACCCGTGTGATGGTGTTGGATACGCCTGAGCTTCTGGAGAAGGCTGCTGCTTGTCAGCCTCGGTTTGCTCGTGATGGGTCTATCTTTGGCGCTCCGCTTATCTTCCTTATTTGCAGCGTTACCGATGATGCTTGGGTGCGCCCGTATGATCAGATGAATTCCAGCGAAATCGATACATCCATCGTTTGCGATCAGATGATGATGGAGGCCACCGAGCAGGGCCTGGGAACGTGCTGGGTATGCCATTTTAAGCCAGAGGTGGCACAGGAGCAGTTCAATCTGCCCAAGGGCGTTTATCCCTATCACATGCTTGTCTGTGGCTATCCTGCCGACCACATCGCCGACCCCGAGCATCGCGAGGCCCGTACCATTCCCCTCCCCAACTTCCTCCTCAAGTAGTTTTTTGGCACATGCCCTAAAACCTACCTTTTACCGCTCACCCATTCGCCGAGTTCTGCGCCACAATGTGCAGGGCTCGGTTTTTTATGTTGCGCGCCCCTGCACAGTCATAAAAAAGGACCCGCAAGCTGCGGGTCCTTTCTAGGCACTAAATTGTAGGCCGAATGTTAGTCCAGGTCGTCGGCAGCAAAGTTGTCGATCGGGGCGAAGGGATCGGCCACGGGGACAACCGGGTCAGCGACGGGCAGCGGCTCGGCGGGAACAGTCACTGCAGGAGAAGCGGCAGAACCGACCGGCGTGGAGGCCATCAGATCGGCCGGGAAGGAATTCTGGGCATCGTCCATGAAGTGCTGGAT
>URNK01000029.1 GCA_900549195.1 uncultured Collinsella sp. | reverse complement strand
GAGTCGTCGGCAGCGTCAGATGTGTATAAGAGACAGCGCTAACAGTCGCACTTTCTGGCTCGGGCTCTGGCTCTGGCTCGGGCACGGGTGACGATTCCGGTACGACCAACTAGTCGCCACCCCACCGCTCATCACGGCTCTCGCCGCAAACATATTCGCTCACAGGCGCCCGCTTGCTTCCCCAGCAAGCGGGCGCTTTCTTTATCTGAAGCAGCGAATACTACGGCATGCCTTAAACCAAAAGAGCCCGGCACCGTAGCGGTACCGGGCTCGATATTCCTCTGGTGCCACCGGGCGGATTCGAAAACTCCCCCCGCGGGGAAATTGGTGACGCGGGTGTCGACGGCTCGAATCCGCCGGCGGTCCCCACAAACCAGAAACGGCGCCGCTCTCGCGACGCCGTCATAATCTTCTGGTGCCCCCGGGCGGATTCGAACCGTCGACACCCGCTTTAGGAGAGCGGTGCTCTATCCCCTGAGCTACGGAGGCATGTTGTACTAGTGTAGCAGATTTACTGCATCGCAATACGTCGCATGACTAGACTTCGAAGTTGCGGTGGAATAGTTCCTGTCTGAAGCATCTAAAGCCGTATTTAGAAACTATTTCACCGCAACTTATGAGGAGCTAGTTACCTTTGTGGAAGAGGTTTTTGATAACGGAGGGGATGCTCTTGGCGCCCTTGGCCGTCACATCGATAAAGTCGGGCGAACGCACAAGCTTATCCTCGTCGACGTACTTGCGGACAGCACGAAGCGTCTCTTTGTCGTCGCGCGTCGAAAACGTAAAGTGACCGTTGTCCTTGGTGAAGATGGCAAAACGCGTGATCTTCTTGGTGCCGCGTAAAACCTCGGCGGCAATATAGTCGACCTCATCCCACGGGATTTGAATATAATCCTCGGGATTGCGCTCGTTGTAATACTCGAACGCCTTATTGCCCACCATCACGTTGCCGTGGCTGGTAAGCCCCATCAGGCAGGTTGCCGGCGTTGCCAGATCGACCGTGCTGTTCTGAGATTGCGCCATGCGCGCCTCGCCCTCCAAATAAAACAATCGGACCGCATCCAGTGTACCCACCGGGTGCGGTCCGTTTCAATGGCTCAAAAGCCCTTGCCTAGCAATTCTCGGTCTTAAGCCGAAACGTGCTTACATGAAGCCGCAGACGCGACCGATGATGCCGATGGCGAAGAGAGCCAGGATGATGACGATCGGGCTGACCTTCTTCTTGAGGAGCTTGCAGACCAGCAGGGTCAGGCACACGGCGGCAAGGCCGGGGATGAGCTGATCGAGGTTGGCCTGAAGCGTGGTGACCTTCACCTGATCAAGGGCGTTAGCACCGATGGAGTTATACATCGTCAGTGCTTCCTTGATACCCTCGGAACCGGAGGGCAGGTTAGCCCAGTCGATAAAGGCGCCAGCAGACTGCGTGACCTTGGAGACGACCGGGGTGAAGGAGATGGACACCCAGCGCTCGACCAGGGCGCCGATGATGAACATACCCAGGATGGAAGCACCCTCGGTGACCTTGCCCATCAGACCGCCGGAGAGGTCCTTGGCGATGGAGGAGCCGACCTTGTAGCCAAACTCCTGCGTGTACCACAGGAAGGCGTAACGGATGATGTTCCACGCGAAGAAGAACAGCAGCGGACCGGCGATGCTGCCGGACAGGGCCAGGGAAGCGCCCAGAGCACCCAGAATCGGGCGAAGGGTGAACCAGAAGGCGGGGTCGCCGACACCGGCGAGCGGGCCCATCATACCGACCTTGACGCCCTGAATGGCGACGTCGTCAATCGGGGCACCGTTGGCGCGCTCCTCCTCGAGAGCGAGGGTAACGCCAATGACGGGGGCGGAAACATAGGGGTGGGTGTTATAGAACTCCAGGTGGCGCTTAAGAGCGGCAATCTGGTCATCCTTGCTGGTGTAGAGCTTCTTGATCGCAGGGATCATTGCGAAGCACCAGCCGCCGTTCTGCATACGCTCGTAGTTCCACGAGCCCTGAAGGAACTGATGACGGAAGCAAACCTTCTTGCGGTCAGCCTTGGTGAGCTGAATCTTGTTCTCTGCCATATGTATCACTCCCCTCCTACTCGTAATCGTTCAGAATGTCGCCGAGCGGGTCGCCGGAGCCACCGCCCATGCCGCCACCCTGCTTGGCCAGATCCTTAAGGCCAAGGTAGATGAGGGCAAGGGAGATGCCGATGAGGCCAAGGGCGATCAGCGTGAGCTGAGGGATGGCAGCAAGGACAAAGCCGAGGATGAAGAACGGCCAGGTCTCCTTGGTGGCCATCATGTTGATGACCATGGCGTAACCGACGGAAGCGACCATGCCGCCGCCGACAGCCATGCCGCCGGACAGCCAGTCGGGCATAGCGTTAAGCGCGTTGGTAACGGCCTCGGCCGGGATGATGCACAGAAGTACTGCCGGGATGGCGATACGAAGGCCCTGCATGAGGATGGCAGCGTACTGCCAGCGCTCGATGCCGGAGAAGTCGCCCTTCTCGGCGCAACCGTCCATGGCGTGAGCGATAGCGGTAGCAATGGTACGGCAGATCATGGTCAGGAACAGACCAGCGACCGACAGCGGGACGGCGACGGCGATGGCCGCGGTAACGGCCTTGGCCGAATCAGTGGCGCCGCCGTTGAGGGCGAGCACCATGATGATCGAAGAAGCGACCGAGGCCAGAGCGGCGTCAGGCGCGACAGCGGCGCCGACGTTAGCCCAGCCAAGGGCCATCATCTGGAGCGAACCGCCCAGGAGGATGCCCTCCTGAAGGTGACCGGTTACGAGACCGATAAGCGTGCATGCCACGAGCGGCTGATGGAACTGGAACTCATCCAGAATGCCTTCCATACCGGCAAGCAACGCGACAATCGCAACAAGCAGAATAGTGATTGCAGACATGTATCGGACCCTCCTTTACTATGCTTGAGCGGCCAGTTCGGCCTTAGCTTTCTTCAACATGGCGTCGAGATCCTCGGAGGAATCCGAAGGAACCTTGCGGACCTCGAACTTGACGCCCTTGGCCTTGAGAGCCTCGAGAGTCTTGACATCGTCATCGCCCATAGCGACGGCGTTGGTGACGACGACCTTGCCCTTGGAGTGAGCCATGGAACCGATGTTGACTTCCTTGATGTCGACGCCGGCCTCGATGGCCTTGAGCAGATCCTGCGGGTTCTCAAAGAGCAGCATGGCCTTGGTGTCACCAAAGCGCGTGTCCTTGACGACCTCGGCCATCTTCTTGATGGGCACGACGTTGGCATGGATTCCCGGAGGGGCAGCCTGCTCGATCATGGTCTTACGGAGCTCGTCGTGAGCAACGCCGTCGGAAACCACGATGATGCGGTTGGGGTTGATCTGCTTGGTCCACGTGGTGGCCACCTGACCATGAAGCAGACGGGTGTCGATACGGACGTGGGCGATCTTGATGTGCCCATCGCCGATGACCGTTCCCGGAGGGATGGCGCCTGCAGGAGCAGCGGCGGCCGCAGCCGGCTTCTTCTCCTCGGGCTCCAGAGACTCGGGCTTGACACGCACGCCAGCCTTAGCCTCAGTCACGAGATGTTTTGCGATCGCATGTGCAGTGTTCTTTGCGTCAAAGCGCTGCGAATATGCCTCGATGAGCATAGGCAGGTTGACACCGGTGACGATAGCCCAGGAATCGTGGCCCTCGATGAGCCCGCTGATCTGGTTGAACGGCGTGCCGCCCCACAGATCAACGAGGAAGAGCACCTGCTCCTGGTCTTCGAAGGAAGCGATTGCTTCCTCGACCTTGGCACGGAAGTCGTCGGGGCCCATGCTCGGCTCGAGCGAGACCACGGCAACAGACAGCTGATCGCCAAAGACCATCGAGCCCGTCTGCTTGATTCCAGCTGCCAAGTCCCCGTGGCTAGCAAGAACAATACTTACCATCACATAACCTCCTTTTTGTCTACGTATTTCCTACACGACATGAAAGGAGTATAGCTGTTTGGTTTGTGGAATTATAGCTAAATCCGCAAAAGGTTGGATTATTTGTTTAAACGTCTAGGTTTGTTACAAGTTGATTACGTTACTGCTTTTTGACTCATTACACGACAAGGCGTCGCTCATCAAGCCAAGCATTTTACAGATACAAGCAGGCTGTTCATTAATATCGATTTTAGGCAAGCGCGAATGCGCTTGTACTGCCGCTATTTTGTTTAAACAGACATGGCTTGACTATTTTCGTGACTTATGGTCTATGAAACCACTCAAAATAGTTGCGGTGGAATAGTTCTTGTTTAAGAGCCAGAAGGCTGAATTTAGGAACTATTTCACCGCAACTTATAGGGAATCCTAGGCGATGTGGAGGGGGTTGGCGGCGTCGACGGCGTCGGGGACGTCGGAGAGGCCGTCAGGAGCAGCGTCTGCCGGGTCCTCGTCGGGGGTCTCGATCTGTTTGATCATGACCTCTTGGCCCTGCAGCAGGTATGTCTCGCCGCTACCGCAATGGGGACAGGTCTTGCCGTGCTCGACCGTCGCGTAGTCGCGGCCGCACGCCTCGCAATGTGTCACGGCCTCGACGGGCTCCACGATAAGCTCCGCGCCCTGCGCGATAGGCTTTTTATCTGCTGCCCAGCGCCAAGCGTCGAGTAGCAAGTCGGGAACGACGCCCGAGACCTCGCCCAGCAGCAGCGTGACGCTCGAAACGCGACGCACGCCATTGGCGCGCGCCACGTTCTCGACATCGCGAATGATGTGATAGACGATCCCCAATTCATGCACTTTTTCTTCCGCCGTTCCCGTTATGGCTACTTACTTGCGACCGAACTTAATCTTGATGGCGCGCTTGAGCGCGTACTTGCCCAGGCTTGGGAGCTTTTGCTCGTATTTGACCATCGTGGAGCACTCGGGGCGGTCGCGATACAGATGGATAGCGTCAAACGCGCACTTGGTGGTGCACAGGCCGCAGCCGATGCACTTGTTAGGGTCGACGATCGAGGCGCCGCAGCCCAGGCAGCGGGCGGTCTCGGCGCGCACCTGCTCCTCGGTAAAGGTCTCAACATACTCGCTAAACGGCGCAGCCTTCTCGCGTTCGCGGTCCACATGCGCAACCTCGCGGCTCGCGTTGTCGTAGCTCTCGAGCACAACGTCGTCGCGGTCGAGCGCGGTGTAGCGGCGCTGATTGCGGCCGATGGTGAGCGTGGAGCCCGGCTGCACAAAGCGATGGATGGACACCGCGGCCTCGTGGCCGGCGGCGATAGCGTCGATGGCAAAGCTGGGGCCGGTGTAGACGTCGCCGCCCACAAAGATGTCGGGTTCGGCGGTCTGGTAAGTCTGGGGATCGGCAAGGGCACCCTGGCCGCGGCCGAGCTCCACCTTGGAGCCAGCCAGCAGGTCGCCCCACACAATGGACTGGCCAATCGACATGACGACACGGTCGGCATCGACACGGCGCAGATCGTTCTCGTCGTACTCGGGCGCAAAACGGCCCTCGTCGTCAAAGACGCGCGTGCAGCGCTTGAAGGTGATACCGCACACACGACCGGCCTCGTCCAGGTGAATCTCCTTGGGGCCCCAGCCGCAGCTGATGTGAGCGCCGTCCTCAACGGCCTCGCGACGCTCCTCCTCGCTGGCGGGCATCTGGGCCTCGCTCTCCAGGCAGAACATCTCAACATGCTCAGAGCCCAGACGGCAGGCGTTGCGGGCAACGTCGATGGCCACGTTGCCGCCGCCCACTACAATGGTGCGGCCGGACAGGGTATCGATCTTGCCGCTGTTAACCTCGCGAAGGAAGTCGACGGCCACGGTCACGTCCTCGGCATCCTCGCCCGGAATGCCGGCAAGGCGGCCGCCCTGGCAGCCAATGGCAACGTAGAAGGCCTTAAAGCCCTGCGCGCGCAGCTCGTCGAGCGTCACGTCGCGACCGACTTCCACGCCATAGCGAAACTCGGCACCCATCAGGCGAATGACCTCGACCTCGGCCTCAATGACGTCCTTCTGCAGCTTAAAGCTGGGAATGCCGTAGGTGAGCATGCCGCCCGGGCGCTCGTTCTTCTCGAACACGACAGGTTTGTAGCCCTTCTCGGCCAGGTAGAAAGCGCAGGACAGGCCGGCCGGACCGGCACCGATGATGGCGATCTTCTGATCGAAACCGCCAGCGCGCGTCGGCGTCACCACGTGCGGGACATAGCGGGTCGCGGCATCCAGATCGCGCTGAGCGATGAACTTCTTGACCTCGTCGATAGCCACGGCGGCGTCCACACGGCCGCGAGTGCAGGCATCCTCACAGCGGCGGTTGCACACACGGCCGCAGATAGCGGGCAGCGGATTCTCGCGCTTAATGAGTGCTAGGGCCTCGTCGTAGCGACCCTGAGCCGCGAGCTTCAAATAGCCCTGAACGGCAACGTGCGCGGGGCAGGCCGTCTTGCAGGGAGCGGTGCCGGACTCATGCGTCTCGATGCGGTTGTCGTTGCGGTAGTTGGGCGACCACTTGGTGTGGTCCCACTTGGTGGCATCGGGCAGCTCCTGGCGCGGATACTCGGGCACCTGTCCGCCGGCCTTTTTGCTGCAGAGCTTCTGGCCCAGCTTGGCGGCGCCGGCCGGACACACCTCAACGCAGCGACCGCAGGCCACGCACTTGTCCTTCTCGACCTTGGCGACATAGGCCGAGCGCGACAGGTTGGGCGTGTTGAACAGCTGCGAGGTGCGCAGGGCGTAGCACACGTTGACGTTGCAGTTGCAGATGGCGAAGATCTTGTTCTCGCCGTCGATATTGGTGATCTGGTGCACAAAGCCGTTGTCCTCGGCCTGGCGCAGGATGTCGTAAACCTCGTCGCGGGTCACGTAATGGCCACGATCGGTTTCGACCACGTAGTCGGCCATATCACCCACGGCGATACACCAATCGGCCGGGTCGTCGGCGCAGCCCTCACCCATCACGCGACGGCTCGCGCGGCAGCTGCAGGTGCTAGCGGCATATTTGCCATCGTATTTGTCGAGCCAGTGCTCGATATGCTCGATCGGCACCGAGGTGCTCGCGGCGTCGATGGCCTTCTCGACCGGAATGACGTGCATGCCGATGCCGGCGCCTCCGGGCGGCACCATCGGCGTGGCCTTGGACAGCGGTCCCTTGGACGCCTGCTCAAAGAACTTGGCATAGACCGGGTGCTCCTCGAGCTGGCTCACGCGCATGTTGAGGAACTCGGCAGAACCCGGCACCAGCATGGGCAACACCCATTGCTTGGCGCGCTCGGGGTTTTCCCAGTTGTACTCGAGCAGACCCGTGTAGCTCATGTCGTCGAGCATCTTCTCGATCTGGGTCTCGGGCATGCCGGTGAGCTTGGCCATCTCGGGCAGCGTATAGGGACGGCGCATCTTCATCTTGCAGAGCACTTCGGCCTGCTCGTCGGTCGCGGCCTCGGCAAACGACCAGTACTCGTAGCCCAACAGCTCGTCGCGATGCAGCAGACGGTTGGTGCAGTGCTCGCACAGCTTGACGATGGCCTCGCGCGGATGCTCCGGCAGCGGCGGCACGAACTCCGAACCGATGTCGGGCTCGGTGTAGCTAATCCCCGGTCCGTTGAGAATCATGGTTGTCCCTTCTCTTGCCGCAGCCCGACGAGGCCGCAGCGCCCCTCTTTTTTGCAGGCCGGGCATGCCCCATGCCGTTCACCCACCATTGTTGACATTGTGTCAAAAATAGTATTGACGAACCGTCAACAATATTCAAGACTGTTAGGCGAACGGTCAGGCAAAAGAGGATGAAAGGCGGCAAAACATGGGCAACAACACAGCAGGTACCTCTGTAGTCGATGCCGTCCCCGCATCCGATAGCGCGGCAAAGCGCCTGACGGGCGACGAACGCCGTCGCGAGATCCTCGATGCCGTGCGCACCGTAAGCTCCGAGCTGGGCGTATCCCACCTATCGGTATCGGCCGTGACCAAGCGAGCCGGCTGCACGCGTTCATTGTTCTACCACTACTTCGCCGACATGGACGCCGCCGTCACCGCTGTTATGGACGAGGCGATCGACGGCTTTATCTCCGAACTCGAGCAGTGGAACGCCGACCGCACCGTCGGTGATATCGAGGGCGCGCTCGACACCGTCGCCCCGCTCTTTAAGCGCCTGGTCGCCAGCGGCCACGAGCTGCCGAGCACGCTTACCTCGAGCAGCGGCGCACTCTACGGCGGCTTTCTGCACAACGTGGTCCAGCGCGTGGCTCAGTATATCTGCGACACCACCGTGGTGGATTTTGTCACCCATCATGAGCTACGCATCGACCATGTCTACGAGACGTTCTACACCCTCATCATGGGGTTGTTGATGTATATCCGCACGCACCCCGATGTGCCCGACGAGACGGTCAAGGAAATCATCGCCTCGACACTCCACATCGAGGGCTATACCGCCAAGTATCCGGAGCGCAAGCCCCAGAACTGACGACATTTGGCCAAACTGCCCGCGATCAGAAGAGGGGCCGCGGGCGTGTGAAAGGAGAGCAGCATGCTGTTCGACGTTTGGGGTAGCGATACCCTTATCCACTGGGCTGGCTGGGCCATGGTCTTTATCGGCCTGATCGTGCTCAACGAGGTCGGCCGCCGCACCAAGCTCGGCGCGGCAATCATCTTTGGCGTGGCTCCGCTGGCCATGACCATCTACTGCGTCGCCATCGCCATCGGCGTTTCGCAGGGTGCCGAGTGGGCACTCACCAACCCCACCCATGTGTACCAGAACAGCTGGTTCCACTACGCCAAGGTATACGCGGCGCTGGCCGGTTGCTGGGGCTTCATTGCCATTAAGTACCAGTGGGGAAAGATCGGCAAGGCGCATTGGTTCCGCGCGTGGCCGTTTGTGATCGTCGCCATCAACATCTTGATCGCCGTCGTGTCCGACTTCGAGAGCGCCTATCACTTCTTTGTCCTGGGCGAGTCCACCTGGGTCACCTCCGAAGGTGCTACGCAGCTGGCCGGCTGGAACAACGTGTTCAACGGCATCGCCGGTCTCATCAACATCTTCTGCATGACCGGTTGGTGGAGCGTCTACGCCTCCGAGGACAAGACCGATATGCTGTGGCCCGACATGACCTGGGTCTACATCATCGCCTACGATATCTGGAACTTCTGCTACACCTACAACTGCCTGCCCACCCACTCCTGGTTCTGCGGCTTTGCGCTGTTGCTGGCGCCCACCGTCGCCGCCTTTATCTGGAACAAGGGCGGCTGGATCCAGAACCGCGCCTTTACGCTTGCTATTTGGTGCATGTTTGCCCAGGTGTTCCCCTACTTCCAGGAGGAGTCCATCTTTGTGACCCACTCCACGCTCGACCCCGGCGCCGCTACCGCGGTCTCGATCGCCGCGCTGGTCGCCAACATCGCCGCGATCATCTACATCGCCTACCGCGCCAAGAAGCTCGGCCGCAACCCCTACAAGCAGGATGTCTTTGAGGGCACCAGCGATTGGGAGAAGGCCACCGCTCGCCGCGCCAAGGTTGATTACGCACACGCCGAGTAACATGCCCGGTGCAAACGTCGCTTGAATGTGAAGCCGCATAGCCGGCTCCGCGCAACTCAACGCATTGCATGCCCCCGGAAAGCGATTTGTTCGCTTTCCGGGGGCTTTTTGTTGTTGCGCGCATCCACACACATATTCAAAACCTCTCGCACAGATAAAATCAGATTTCCGATCGCCTGACAGCTCTATATGACCCTGTTTTTGGGTACATTGTTGTCCCGATATTGAGCTTGGGGGATATATGAAAGATGAGACGATGGGTCAAGAGGATGCGGCCCAAGATGCAGAAGCTTGCGCTGAGGCCTTGGAGAGCTTAGACCAGATTTCACTCGATGAGATTGCGTTTGACGATTCGGGCGTTGATGTGCAGGATGAGCCGGAAGCCGAGGCGCAGTCCGATGATCAGGATGCAGACGACGTCGAGCCTGCCGAAGATGAGGCAGATCACGAAGACACCGAAAGCGAGGCCGGCAACCAGCCCGAATCCGACACAGGCGAGGAAACCGTCCTGCTCGACAGCTTACCGGCCGAGGATTCGCTGACCCGCGAGCTTCCTGGCCTGGGTTCCGCACCAGCCGTGGACGAGACCATCGCCATGGGCGATATTCCCCTGCCGTCCGTTCCCTCGGCACGCGAGGCCGAGGTTCGCCATCGCAAGATGTCGCCCAAGCGCCGCAATCTGATGGTCGCCGGTGTCGTGGCCGTCGCGCTCGTCGTCGGCGGTGCAGGCTATGCTGCCTGGAACGGATATCAGCAAGAGCAGGCTGCCGCTGTCGCCGCCAATGCCCACACGATGATGTCAGTGCAGATTGGCGTGCATGCCGCGGGCCTCGACTGTTCCACTGGCTCCAAGATTCCCGTACAGGTGAGCGGTCAGGATTCTGACGGCTCCTCCGTGAGCGAAACGCTCTATGTTGACGAGCACGGCCGCGGCATCAAACTGCTGCCCGGCGATTACACGCTCTCCATCGCTGCCTCCCCCATCGCGGCCGACGGCACCATCTATACCGTCCCGACCACCAAGACGCAGGTCACCGTTAAGAGCGATGGACAGGATTTGAGTGCCCAGGCTACCTTTAAGCTCAAGGTGCCTTCGGCCGACACGGTAACCGACGACCAGATCGATGCCGCCGCCAAATATGCCGAGGAGGGCGGTGCGAGCTCCGCCGCCACCGCCAAGGTGCTCCAGCAGGCGGCAACCGCGCGGCGCGACGCCGCCGTCAATGCCGTGAGCGCGCAAAAGGCACAGGTGGCCCGTGATGCCGACGCCCGTCACAAGGCAACCGACCTTTACCAGCTCGATATCCCCGTCGAGTGGTACGGCAAGGTCGAGACTTGGCAGAATGGCAGCACGCTATGCATCTATCTTGCCGGCGACAGCAATACGCCGATCGTGACGCTCGTCGCGGTGCGCGAGGGCGAGAGCTTTACGCCCGATGAGGGCGATGCGGTTTTGGGTGCGGCCAACCTAGGCAACGGTTATACCGTCTACGCCAGCGGCCCCGTCTATCCGTACGTGGTGCCCCAGACCATCAACGGACGGACGCAGAATCCCGTGTCGACCTACCCCATGGACACGGCCATTGAGCTTGTCGAGCTCACGACTGGCAACCGCTACACCTATAGCCAGATCAAGAACGTACTGGTCGGCAAAGACGGCAAAGCCGACGCCGCGACCAAACTCGAGACCGACTACCTCGCCCAGATTCTCCTGCCGAGTATCAAAGCCCAGGACTAGCCTGGCGCAGCAACGTGCTCCCCAATCGTGATGAAGGAGCCAGGAGGTCCTGACCCCACAGGCCCATAGATGATTAGGCAAGGAGCCACTTCCATGCGGGCATAACGTGTACCACACCGTGCTCGCATGGAATATCGGTCTGTTCATCCATGGTAACGATTGCCGACTCGCCAAGATCAAACTGGGCCATCGAGGCATCAAGCGCGGCAATTTCGCGCTCGCGCGTTTTCTCACTTGCCATATCCGCACTCACCTGAATCAGGCTATAAGCCCGCATGAGAAGCGCGTCCCCAGCCACAAAGTCTACCTCATGGCTTTTGCTCTTCTCTTTGATTAGCAGGCGGCAGACCGAGCCGGTCCTCACCGCGGGAGTCCTTCTTCTTAGCGCATTGAACACTGCGGTCTCGAGCCTCTGACCCTGGTCCAATGCCGATGCGGGAGAGAATGCTCCAAACATCGCAGGGTCGACAGCGTAGACCTTAGACGCAGACCGCATGTTATTTGCCAGTGAACGCGTGAACTCCGGCACAGAAAATAACAGGTAGGCGTCCTCATAATACTCAAGTAAATCGCTGAGCGAATTACGACTGACGGGTATCTGTCTGCTCTTGAACTCGTTGTACACTTTGTTCACTGACAGCTCTCGTCCCGAAGATGCCATACACCGCGTCAAGAACAGCGATGCCAGGCGAGGGTTCTTGACGTCGTAACGTTCAACGACGTCCATGGCGACCGTTCGCGAAGCATATTCCTGTAGCAGCTGAATCGCGTCTGTGGGCGTCTGCTCAAGTGTCGCGATGAATCCCCCTTGTTCAAGATACCCGATCAGATGATGTCGAAGCAGCGCTGCATCGCTCGGGGAAAAGGTCGCATCTGGCTCGAGAACGCTCCCCGTCTTATATCGAACGTATTCCGAAAAACTCAACGGAAAAAGCTCTCGCACAAGAGAACGACCCCTGAACTCGCTCTTAAGTTCTGAGGACAGCATCTTAGAAGAAGATCCCGTCACATAGACGGTCGCTTTCTCCGTATCGACTACACGCCGCAGAAACGCACCCCATTCGGGAATTTCCTGGATCTCGTCAAAGAAAATGTAAGCGCCCTCGGTTCGAGCAACAGGATACAGCGCATAGAACGTGTCGAGCACGTCCGCCAGCAGCGATGGCTCATACGGGCGCAAGCGCTCATCCTCAAAATTGAAGTAAAGCATCCGGTCAAGCTCGACGCCCCGGCTCTGAAGCCGCCGCATCTCCTGATACAGGCGATACGTCTTTCCACAACGGCGGGCCCCCACAATCACATTTACGATGTTGTCGCGCTTTGGCTCCTGTGGGTTTCCTAGATCAAGGTCTCGCTCAAAGACCTGCGGAACCCCCTGCTGTTCAAAGTCCTTTATTTTCTGGGCGATCAAGTCGTTGAATACCATGATTCTCCAATCTTGCTCTCTAGCTAATCAAAATTATAGCGATTCTTGATTAATTAGAGAGCAAGATTGTGTGTAGCTTGATTAACACTTAAGCAAGTTTTATCACCGTTATTGCTCCGAAGGATATCGAGTGGCTAAGAGGACAACCGAGCTCGAATGCGACTCCCCGAGCAGTCAATTTGGGACGGGGCTTTTTTGACTACCCTCCCCCTGTAGAAAAATCCCTAACGCAGTTGCGGTGAAATAGGGCTGTTTTTGCTGGTCAAACCGCAAAACAGTCCCTATTTCACCGCAACTTATTGGTGGCCTTTTGGGTGGCACTTAGCGCCAGGGGTCGGCTTCGAACATCGGCTCGCGCTCGGGGCGGCGATCGCTGTAGGGATCGTAGCCGTCATCGTCCTCGTTCTCGGCACGGATGTAGGGGTCGCGCGGCTTGGGCGCCGGTTTGGGAGAAGCCTTCGGTGCGACCGGCGCGGCGGGCGCTGCCTCAGCAACCGGTGCGTGCGTCTTGTTCTCGTCTTTCATCTGCATATCTCCTTGCCATGTACTCATGCTCAACATCATCGATTGTCGCACGAAAAAGGGCGGCGGACCCGATTGGATCCGCCGCCCTTGGCGTTTTGCGATGAGGTGCGGTTAAAGCCGGCCCCATAATTTACTCTGCGTCGGGGACCTCGTAGGTGGCCGCCGGCGTGTTGTCGCACACGACGGTAAAGCCACCGTCCTTGTCGACATCGACCGTCACCTGATCGCCCTCGCGCACCGTGCCGTCGATGATAGCGGCGGCGATGGCATCCACGACCTCGCGCTGAACCAGACGCTTGAGCGGACGGGCGCCAAAGACCGGGTCCAGGCCGCCCACGGCGAGCATCTGCTTGGCCGCCGGGGTGATGGCAAGCGTCATGCGCTCCTTGGCCAGACGCGCGCGGACGTCGGCGAGCTGGATGTCGACGATCTTCTCAATCTGCGCCATACCGAGCGGATGGAACACCACGATATCGTCGATACGGTTGAGGAACTCGGGGCGGAAGGTCTGAGCCTGTCTCTTATACACATCTGACGCTGCCGACGACTCCTTACGTGTAGAT
>URNK01000028.1 GCA_900549195.1 uncultured Collinsella sp. | reverse complement strand
TACACGTAAGGAGTCGTCGGCAGCGTCAGATGTGTATAAGAGACAGCATAAGGGCCTGGAGCGCTGTGTTCTTAAGGGCTGGGACGGAGGGATTCGAACCCCCAACAGCCGGCACCAAAAACCGGAGTTCTACCGTTGAACTACGTCCCAATGTGTGGCGTTGCCCAAAAGCAACTCGTTTAGTTTACCTAATCTGCGAGGGCATCGCAAACGCCATCGAGCAGGCGTACGGCGAGTGTCTGCGCGTCGCTGGCCGTGAAGGTGCCGTTGTAGCGCGTCATGCCCGTGAGCTCAATGCGAATGCGAGCCGGCTTCTGCTGCGCGGCGACATTGGCGGTGCGGATGCGCTGGGCCAGGTTGTGGCACTCGGCGAGGGCGATCGTGGCGCGCGGCGCTGCATCTGCGGGCAGCTCATCGCTTGCGATCTCGAGCACCAGGTCAACGTCGGTTGGGACCTCGGAGTCGCAGAGCATCATGCCGCTGTTGTCGGTCGTTGCCGTGGCGATATTCCACATGCGCGACGCAACGCTGCGTGCGATGGGGTCCTCGCCGATAACGGCAATCTGGAAGCGCTCGAGCACGTTGGCGGCGCGAGCAAAACCGATACGGGACTCGGCTTCGGTGACCGAGGGCTTGCCCTCCCACACATGGTGCAGGCGGTTGATGTAGGCGTAGGTGTCCTGGAAGGCCATGCCGTCGGCAAACAGGCCGACATTTTCCTGGAACTGCTGCAGGGCGGCCTCGGTATGCGGACCAAAGTAGCCGTCGTCTTCGCCACAGGCAAAGCCCAAAACGTTGAGAGCGCGCTGCAGGGCCTGCACATCGGCGCCATGGAAATTGGGCATGCGCAGATAGAGAGTGCGGTCGCCCAGCTTATACGAAGCGTCTACAAGGGCGCTCCAGCAGGGGATATCGACGGCATGACCGGCAGCAAGGCCGCTGTCGAGCCTGAAGGTGCTGACGGCCTGCTCAGTGGTGGCTCCAAAGTACTTGTCGGTGACTTCGGCGGCATCAATCGTGTAGCCGAGCTGCAGGAGACGAGACTGCACGTCCTCGACGGCTGCTCCTTGCATGCCCGTTGTAATAGGTTCCATGAACGAACCCCTTTCGGCGTACCATTCGTACTATTTGAGCGTCTGTCGGATAGACAACGCAAAGGGATGCATAAACATGCACTCAACAGTGTAGCAAGTTGTGCCTAAATACGCTGCTGACAGGTTTTATAACCCCTGTTAGTTAAGACGCTCCACAAAGAAATCTGCCATGGAGAGGAACAGCTCGCGTGCGTGCGGATCAAGCTCAACGTTCTCGATGGCCGCTTTGGCCTTAGCGGTCAGGTCGAGCGCGTAAGTGTGGGCGTAATCGATGGAGCCGGTCTCCTGGAAGATCTCCACGGCGCGTGCGAGCTGCGCGGGATCATCGGTGCCTGAGGAAAGAATCGCCTCGACCTCGTCGTGGTGGCGCTCATCAGAGAGGGCGTGTACGGCGACAAGCGTGCGCTTGCCCTCGGTGATGTCGGTGCGGAAGTCCTTGTTGGCGGCTTCCTTAGTGCCGACAAGGTTGAGCAGGTCGTCCTGAATCTGAAAGGCGAGGCCTGTGTGTAGGCCAAAGGCGCGCAGCGCTTCGATTTGCTCATCGCTGCCGCCGCCGATAATGGCTCCGGCGGCAAGCGGCGTGGCTCCGCTGTAAAACGCGGTCTTGTGCGTCGCCATGTCCAGGTAGTCATCAACCGAGATATCAAAGCGCCCGTCACGGACCCAACCCAGGTCGAGCGCTTGACCCTCGATGGTGCGGACGATCATCTCGGTAAGCTCGTGGAGCACGCGCAGCTTCACGTCGGACTCCAGCGTGGGGTCGTCGAGAACCGTCTTGGTGACCATGGTGAGCGCCAGGTCGCCGCAATTGATGGCAAGGCCCGTGCCCTCGGTAAGGTGCATGCAGGGCTTGCCTCGACGAAGCTGTCCGTTGTCGGCGATGTCGTCGTGGATCAGCGCGCCCGACTGGAAATGCTCGATGGCTGCCGCGGCGCTGCGGGCGCTCTCAAAGCTACCGCCCACTGCGGTTGCGGCGAGCATACAGATAAGCGGGCGGTGGCGCTTGCCGGCGTTGGCCGTAAAAGCCGAGAGCGGCGCATACAGGTAGCGCTCGATATCGGCAGAGGTCGCCTGTCCGTCAAAGAACGTGGCCAGATAGTCGTTAATCTGGTCAAAGTGCTGGGCTAAAAAGCTGGTAAACGGACTGGACACGGGTTCTCGCATTCTTTCTGAGGTTGCATTGATGCAATATGCAGACAACATATTGCCACATCAGGGCGTTTGGCGCGGCAGTTTTGGCGATTTAGGACAACGGGCGTGCGTTTGATGGAGTGTGCCTAAATCAGCCTAAAATGCTCGAGCGCCGCAACGACACCGTCGTGATCGACGGTGTCGGTCACGTAATCGGCCTTATCCTTGAGATAGTCCGGCGCATTGCCCATGGCGATACCGACATCGACGGCGTTCATCAGCGAGACGTCATTGCTGGCGTCGCCGATGCCGTATACGGTTCCGTGGTGGGGATCGAGGGCGTCGAGTACAGACTGGATGCCCCCGCGCTTCGTGCATTCGCGGGGCGAGATTTCGGTTACCTCGAGTTCGAGCTCGTTAAAGCACAGCAGCGGCTCAAGTGCCTTATCTTGAGCGATGTGGTTGGCGAGTGATGTAGACATCAAGATCTTGTAGACACTGTAATGTTGCAGCTGCGTGACTGCGTCGCCCAGGGTGCGCGCGTATCCGGGAGCATCGGGCGCATCGGCACTCATGCGCACGACGCCGTTGAGGCCCTCAAAGCGGATGACCTCGCCCGATTGCTCAAGGTAGGGGGCAAGACGCTGCAGCATGCTGGGCGTCATCGACAGATCGCGAATTGCGTGTCCGTTGATCTCGGCGTAACCGCCCGCAAGACAGACGATGCCGGTCCAAGGCAGCTCAAGAAGTTTGGGGTGGATGCAGCTCAGGGTGCGTCCCGTGCAGATAAAGGCCATATTGCCGTTGGCGACAAACTCGTGGATTGCCTGCGAAACCGCCTCGTTGGGATAGGGGGAGAGGTCCCGCTCGTCTTCGGGAAGGTCTTGGGCGAGCCTGGGGTCTTGCCAGGCGAGCGTTCCGTCGATATCGAAGAAGCAAATATTGCCGCGCTTATGGGCTGCGCTGGCGGCAGGGGAGGCCGAGGTGGTGGGCACAAATTCCGGCTCGAGGCCCATGATCTGGTCAAAATGCTCTTTAACGCGGGGAACGGAGATGCCGATGACCACCTGGGCGGTCTTGCCCGTAATGATGAGGCCCTTGGCGCCCACCGCGACAAACGACGCGTTATCTGCAACGATGGAAGGGTCTGCGACCTCGACGCGCAGGCGCGTGGCGCAGTTGGTTGCGCCCACGATATTGCCAACGCCACCTAAAAGCTGAATTACCCGCTCAGCGAGGACGTGATCTTGATCGGATCGACTATCGACCTCGTCATTGGGGGATTGCTCTTTGGCAAAGTCGCTTCCCGTTAAACAATCGATTGCCGCGCGATTGGCAACATGATCCTCGCGGCCCGGTGTCTTAAGGTCATAGACCAAGATGAGTGCTCGAAAACTAACAAAAAAGATGAGGCTAAAGGCAAGGCCGATACCGAGCGCCAAAAGATAGGCACCGGCATGCGTGCGCATGAGCGGAATAAAGTTGAAGGCTGCCATTTCCATCAGGCCGCCCGAGAAGATGCCGACGATGCCAAAGAGATTCATGGTTGTGGCAAGGCAAGACGATAAGACGGCGTAGAGCAAAAAGAGCCCGGGGTGGGTGAACATAAAGAGAAACTCGAGTGGCTCGGTAACGCCGCAAACCACCGAGGCGATGATGGCGGGAGCAAGGATGACCCTGAGGCCGGCGCGGCGCTCGGGTTTTGCGGTGGAGTAGAACGCAGCTGCGATGGCAGGAAGGCCAAAGAGCTTGACCCAGCCGGTGGCGGTAAAACCGGCCCACGGCGCAAGCTCATTAAGGGGGCGCGTGCTATGGGAGAGGATGGGGAGCAAACTGCTCCACGTGGCGTAGATGCCGTCGTTAATGACCAGGTTGTCGTAGTAGATCGGCATGTAGAGCAGGTGGTGCAGGCCAAAGGGCTCGAGTGCTCGTTCTAAAAAGACAAAGATGCCCACGCCAAAGGGACCGATGCCTGCAAGCGCGTGACGCAGCGTATCAGTTACATCGTATACGTAGGGCACGATGGCGGCCGAGATAGCGGCAAGGGCAAACACGGCAAAAAAGCTGATGAGGTAGACCAGCGAGGAGCCCGAGAAGGTGCCGAGCCAATCGGGAATTTTGGCATCGTAGAAGCGGTCATGGATGGCGACGACGGTTGCCGATACCGCCAGCGGGCCGATAATGCCGGTGTCGAGCGTCTTGATGCCGTCGATGACGGTGATACCGCTGGCGGAGGTCAAAGATGACGGGTACTCAAGTCCAAGGTTGTCTCCGCTCAGCTTAATGATCTCGCTCAAAAAGAAGCAGTAGGCAAAATAGGCGACGAGAGCCTCGAGGCAGCAACGAGCCGGTTGTTTTTGGGCAAGACCGATGGGCAGCGCTACGGCAAAAAGGAGCGGGAGGCGTTTAAAGACCGTCCACGAGCCGCGCTGGATGATAGCCCAGAAAACGTACCAAGGGGTTCCGTATACGGCGAGATCGCCGACGATGTCCGCAGTCGTTGCGAGAGCGGAGACGCCGACCATGAGGCCTGATATAGAAAACAGCATGGCGGGCGCGAACATTGCCCCGCCAAAGCGTTGGATTTTTTGCAGCATGTTCTGCCTTCCGAATATCGAGGCGCGTTGCGCGTGGGGAAACGTTTAAACAATGGATTCATTGTAGAGGACCAGACGATTGTCGTACCGGCAGTTTTGAGCGAAACCGATTTGGGCATGACAGAAACCGTCAACGGTTAAATCCTGTCGCTTTACCGATATTCGGTTTAAACAACTTTAAGAAATGCTATCGTGCCTAGCCGGAATTGAATAATGTAGAGGTGAAACAATGCCAAAAGCGATATACGAAGGAATCTACCGAGAAATACGCTCGCGCATCATTAATGGGACCTATGCGTTTCAGGAGATGCTGCCAACCGAAGCCGAGCTGACCGCGGAGTTCGGATGCACTCGCAATACCGTCCGTCGCGCCTTGGGTATGCTGGCCGACGGGATGTTTGTGCAGCCCATACACGGCAAGGGCGTGCGCGTTATTTGGCTTAAGGGCGAAACCGACATGTTGGGCGCACTCGAAGAGGTTGAGTCGTTTGGCGAGTTTGCAAAGCGCAACAATGCCGTTGCATCGACGGACGTTAAGTCTTTCGAACATCTGGTTTGCACCGAGCAACTCTCTCGTCACCTGGGCTTTAAGGTGGGCGAGGAGTTGATTCGCGTAGTGCGTGTCCGAAGCCTCAACGGCAACGCGCGCCAAGTGGACCATGGCTATTTTTTGGCGTCGATCGCCAAGGGCCTGACTCCCGAGATCGCGGCAGATTCTATTTACGGCTATCTGGAGCACAAGCGCGGTGTCAAAGTGATGGCGAGCCGTCGTACGGTGAGTGTCGAGCTCGCCAACGATGAGGACTGCAGCTATCTTGACCTCGGCAAATACAACTGCGTTGCCGTCATGGAGAGTCAGTCGTACACCTCGGATGGCATCTTGTTTGAGGTGACGCACACTCGCACACACCCCGAGATCTTCCATTACCGCGTCAATTCCAAGCGATAGCCGGCTAGCTCGCAGCCTGACGAGACTCATGGCCTCAAAGAGAAAACGCCCGGTCAAACCGACGGTACATCGGCTTGACCGGGCGTTTTCTCTGCATTAGATAACAAATAATTGTTTATACAAAACTTGTCAAGTATCAAGTTGAAATTACCGTTCACCGAAGTTTTTCTACCGCTCTAGTAATACTTGTTCAAACAACTAGCCAAATAGCGTATCGTTCAAATCAGCAAAAGGGGCAAAGTCCCCGAGCCAATCTCCGAAGGCGGCGGCAAAGGGTGCCGCCACGGTGTGAAAGGGTGGATTGTAATGAAGAACGAAATGAGCAGAAGGCAGTTCCTGGGCTTTGCTGGTTCCGCGGCTGCAGTTCTTGGTCTGGGCCTCGTGGGTTGCGGTGGTTCTGCCGGCTCCGGCTCCTCTGCTTCTGGTGACGCTGCCGAGGTCTACTTCCTCCAATTCAAGCCCGAGGTCGACAAGGAGTGGAAGGAGATCGCCAAGGCCTATAAGAAGGAGAAGGGCGTCGAGGTCAAGATCGTGACCGCCGCTTCCAACACCTACGAGGAGAAGCTTAAGTCCGAGATGTCCAAGAGCTCCGCTCCGACCCTGTTCCAGGTCAACGGCCCCACCGGTCTTAAGAACTGGAAGGATTACTGCGCCGACCTGTCCGATACCAAGCTCCGCGGTGAGCTCATTGACGACTCCCTGGCTCTGCAGTCCGACGGCAAGGATGTGTGCATCGACTGGGTTCAGGAGAGCTTCGGCATTATTTACAACAAGCAGCTGCTCGAGAAGGCTGGCTACAAGGCCGAGGACATCAACTCCTTCGACAAGCTGAAGGCTTGTGCCGATGACATCCAGGCCCGCAAGGACGAGCTTGGTGTCGAGGGTGCCTTCACTTCCGCCGGCATGGACGACTCCTCCAGCTGGCGCTACACCACCCACCTTGCCAACATGCCGCTCTACTACGAGTTTGAGAAGGAGCACAACCAGGAGGACGACGAGATCAAGGGTGAGTTCCTCGACAACTACAAGCAGATCTTCGACCTGTACATCACCGACTCCACCTGCGATCCTTCGCAGCTTGCTTCCAAGACCGGCGACGACGCCACCAACGAGTTCGCAACCGGCAAGGCCGTCTTCTACCAGAACGGCTCTTGGGCCTACTCTGACCTCGTCAAGGCCGGCATGACCGACGATCAGATTGGCATGATGCCGATCTACATCGGTGTTGACGGCGAGGAGAACCAGGGCCTGTGCTCCGGCGGCGAGAACTACTGGTGCGTCAGTTCCCAGGCTTCCGAGGATGCCCAGAAGGCCACCGAGGACTTCATGTATTGGTGCGTCACCGCTGACACCCCGACCAGCATCATCGCCGACAAGATGGGCCTGACCGCTCCGTTCAAGAGCGCCAAGGAGACCACCAACGTCTTCTCGCAGCAGGCCGTTGCCATGGCCAAGGACGGCAAGAAGACCGTCGCTTGGGACTTCGTCTACATTCCCTCCGAGGAGTGGAAGAAGAACCTCAAGCAGGCTCTGATTGCCTACGCTGCCGATAACAGCAAGTGGGACGGCGTCAAGAACGCCTTCGTCGATGGCTGGAAGACCGAGAAGGCCGCTTCCGAGTAAGCAGTTGCTGCCCAAGCTATCTGATTAGCGACAGGGGGCGGGCAGACGTTGGTTTGCCCGCCCCCTGCATATTGAAAGGACCCTTTTATGGGCAAAGCACTCAAGCGCTGGTGGCCGCTCTTTATGCTGCCCACGTGCCTGGCGTTTATGATCGGGTTCGTGATCCCTTTTATCCAGGGCTTCTATCTCTCGTTCTGCCAGTTTATTATCATTAGTAACGCGCACTTTGTCGGTATCGAGAACTACGTGCGCGCGCTGTCCGATCCGCAGTTCTCCACGTCGTTCTTCTTTACCGTGGCGTTTGCCTTCCTGTCGACGGTGCTCATCAACGTGATCGCCCTGGCCATTGCGCAGGCGCTCACCCGCAAGGCGCTCAAAGGCACCAACATCTTCCGTACGATCTTCTTTATGCCTAACCTGATCGGCGGCATCGTGCTGGGCTACATTTGGCAGATTCTGATCAACTGCCTGCTCTCCAACGTGGGCGCCCAGCTCATCGCTCTTAACTCTGCTGCTGGCTTCTGGGGCCTTATCATCCTGACCCTGTGGCAGCAGGTCGGCTACATGATGATCATCTACATCGCTGGTCTGCAGTCCATTCCGTCCGACTACATCGAGGCCGCCAAGGTCGACGGCGCTACGGCATGGCAGACGTTTTGGAAGGTTAAGATCCCTAACCTGATGCCGACCATCACCATCTGCCTGTTCCTGTCCATCACCAACGGCTTTAAGCTGTTCGACCAGAACCTCGCCCTTACCGGCGGCGCCCCCGCGCACTCCACCGAGATGCTCGCCCTGAACATCTACAACACGTTCTATTCGCGTGCCGGTATCGCATGGCAGGGCATTGGTCAGGCCAAGGCGGTTATCTTCTGCATCCTGGTCGTGGCCATCTCCATGATCCAGCTTAAGGCCACGAGGTCCAAGGAGGTGCAGCAGTAATGAAACGCGATAAGGTTATCAACCGCGCGCTCTCGATTTTCTTTACGATCCTGTCGCTCGCGTGGATCTACCCCGTGTTCATGATTGCGCTTAATTCTTTTAAGAAAGCGACCGCAATCAGCACCACCACGGCATTCGATCTGCTCACGCCCGAGACGTTCAACGGCCTCGCAAACTACATGCACGCCCTTAACGAGCAGGGCTTTGCCTCGGCATTTATGTACTCGCTCATCATCACGGTCACGTCGGTCGTGCTGATCTTGGTGTGCTGCTCCATGTGCGCTTGGTACGTGGTTCGTGTCAACAACAAGATCTCGAACTTCTTCTATTACCTGTTCGTGTTCTCGATGGTCGTGCCGTTCCAGATGCTCATGTTCACGCTGTCCAATTTGGCGGACCGCATCGGCTTTAACACGCCGTTCAACATCTGCTTTATCTATCTGGGCTTTGGCGCGGGCCTGGCGGTCTTTATGTTCGCCGGTTTTGTAAAGAACATCCCGCTCGAGATCGAGGAGGCGGCCATGATTGATGGCTGCAACCCGGTCCAGGTGTTCTTTAAGATCGTCCTTCCCATCATGAAGCCCACCTATCTTTCGGTCGGCATCCTCGAGACCATGTGGGTCTGGAACGACTATCTGCTGCCCTACCTTACGCTCGACTCCACCAAGTACAAGACCATTCCTATCTTGATCCAGTACTTCCGCGGCGGCTACGGCCACGTCGAGCTCGGCCCCATGATGGCCTGCATCATGATGGTCGTTATCCCCATCGTCATCATGTACATCCTCTGTCAGAAGTACATCATCGACGGCGTGGTGGCAGGTGCCGTCAAGGGCTGATGCCGTAACTGTTTTGCAAGTTTCTGCGGCGCCCCTCAGCGTGGCGCCGCATATCGAAAGGTAGAGACATGGCCGAGATTGTTCTCAAACATGTTCAGAAGGTGTATCCCAACAACGAGTCAAAAAAGAAGGGCTTCTTTGGCAAAAAGAAGAAGACCGGGGAGAAGAAGCACAACCTCAAGGTTACCGAGGACGGTGTGCTCGCTGTTGAGGACTTTAACCTCACCGTTCACGACCAGGAGTTCGTCGTCCTCGTTGGCCCCTCTGGCTGCGGTAAGTCCACGACGATGCGCATGGTCGCCGGCCTGGAGGACATTACCTCGGGCGACGTGCTCATCGACGGCAAGCGGGTCAACGACGTGGCGCCCAAGGACCGCGACATCGCCATGGTGTTCCAGAGCTATGCTCTGTACCCCAATATGACGGTGTACGAGAACATGGCATTTACGCTCGAGCTCAAGAAGGTTCCCAAGGACGAGATCGACCGCAAGGTTCGCTCTGCTGCCGAGATTCTGGGCATTACCGAGTACCTCGACCGTAAGCCCAAGGCGCTCTCCGGCGGCCAGCGCCAGCGTGTCGCTATCGGCCGCGCCATCGTGCGTGACCCCAAGGTCTTCCTGATGGACGAGCCGCTGTCCAACCTGGACGCCAAGCTTCGTAACCAGATGCGTGCCGAGCTCATTAAGCTGCGCCACGAGATCAAGGGCACGTTCATTTATGTTACTCACGACCAGACCGAGGCTATGACCCTCGGTGACCGTATCGTGGTCATGAAGGACGGCGTTGTTCAGCAGATCGCCACGCCGCAGGAGGTCTTCAACCATCCCGCGAACATCTTCGTCGCCGGCTTCATCGGCGTGCCGCAGATGAACTTCTTCGATGCCCAGCTGGTGCGCTCGGGCAACGGCTTTACCGTCAAGACCGAGGATATGAACGTGGCGCTCGCCCCCGAGACTTGCGCTCAACTTGCCCTCAACTGGGACGGCGGCGACGTGAAGGAGATTACGGCCGGCGTGCGTCCCGAGCAGATCCTGCTTGCCGACAAGGGCGAGGAGGGCGCGCTCCAGGGTACCGTCGAGGTGACCGAGCTCATGGGCTCGACCGAGCATGTCCACGTGACCGCTCCCGACGGCCAGTTTGTCCTGATTATCCCCGTCGTCGACCTCGAGGCCAAGGGCGCGCTCAAGGCTGGCGACACCATCTGGTTCAAGTTTGAGAAGAACGCGACCCACCTCTTCGATAAGGTCTCTGGCAAGAACCTTATCTAGGCCCGGTGCATCCAGGCCCTCCCTTTGGGCGACTGCGGTATTGCCATCCTTTTGCCGCGGTCACATATAAGGCTCCCCTCCCGTCCACTGGGCGAGAGGGGAGCCTTTCTTTGTGTTGGGGCTGTCTGACCGGTCGTTTGTCTCGATCTGTAACGGGTGAGGCTGATTTCGGGCGTTAGATGTTACAGATCGAGACGGTTCCGCTGAGCTAACCATTTCATCTAAATCTGTAACACCAAAGGTGAATTTCAGCTGCTAGATGTTACAGATCGAGATAAACCCAAGAGGAGGGGCCGGTATGTCTCAATCTGTAACAGCTGGGACCGTTTTTACCGAGTAGTTGTTACAGATCGAGATTGTTTGGCCGAGTTGGGTCGCAGGGTAACGTGCGGGCACAAAAAACGGAGCCGTGTTGCCACGACTCCGCTTTCAAGAGGATGGGTAAGGGAAGCGAAATTAGCTCAGGTGCCAAATCTCGTCGTTGTACTGGGAGATCGTGCGGTCAGACGAGAAGGTGCCGGCGTTGGCGATATTGATGAGCGTCTTGCGCATCCAGGCGTCCTGGTCCTCGTAGTCGGCCAACACGCGCTCCTTGGTCTGGATGTACTCCTCGATGTCGAGCAGGGCCATAAACCAGTCCTTGCCCTTAATGTCATCGTGCAGGCGCTGCAGGCGCTCGACGTTGCCGGTCGCCATAAAGGCCGGGTTGGTGATGAAGTCCACCAGTAGTTTAATGCCGGGCTTGCGGTAGAGCACACCGGCGTCATAGGTGCCGTCGGCATAGAGCTGCTCGACCTGTTTGGACGAGGCACCAAAGGTATAGATATTCTCGTCGCCCACGAGCTCGGCAATCTCCACGTTGGCGCCGTCGAGCGTGCACAGGGTTAGGGCGCCGTTGAGCATGAACTTCATGTTGGAGGTGCCGCTCGCCTCCTTGGAGGCCAGGCTGATCTGCTCGGAGATATCAGCGGCGGGGATCACGCGCACGGCGGCGGTGACGTTGTAGTTCTCGATCATGACGACCTGCAGGTAGGGAGCCACGTCGGGGTCGTTTGCAATCCACTGCGACAGCGTCAAGATCAGATGGATGATGTCCTGCGCGATAGTGTAGGCAGGCGCCGCCTTGCCGCCAAAGATGATGGTGACGGGGTGCTTAGGTCTGTTGCCGTTCTTGATATCGAGGTACTTCCAGATGATGTAGAGCGCGAGCATCTGCTGGCGCTTGTACTCGTGGATGCGCTTGACCTGGACGTCGATGATGGCGTTGGAGGGAATGGTCACGCCCTGCTCGAGCGCCATGAACTGGCGCATGCTGGCCTTGGCCTCGACCTTGGTGGCGGCCAGACGCTCAAGAACGTCCTTGTCATCGGCGAACTTGGCGAGTTTGCTCAGATCGCCGGTGCTGCGCCAGTCGGTGCCGATCACATCGTCGAGCAGGCTGGCGAGCGCGGGGTTGGCCCCATGGATCCAGCGGCGGAAGGTGATGCCGTTGGTCTTGTTGGAGAACTTCTTGGGATAGATCTCGTAGAACGGATGAAGCTCGGTGTCCTCCAGGATCTTGGTGTGGAGGGCAGCTACGCCGTTGATGGAGAAGCCAAAGTGGATGTCCATGTGGGCCATGTGGACGGTGTCGTGCTCGTCGATGATGGCGACGCGCGGGTCATCGTGCTCGGCCTTCGCGATCTCATCGAGCTTGACGATAATGTCGGCGATGGCAGGGGAGACCTTCTGCAGGCTGGCGAGCGGCCACTTCTCGAGCGCCTCGGCAAGAATCGTGTGGTTAGTGTAGGCGACCATGGAGCGTACGATGGTCACGGCCTCGTCAAACTCGATGCCATGCTCGGTGGTGAGCAAGCGAATGAGCTCGGGGATGACCATGGTGGGGTGCGTGTCGTTAATTTGGACCACGGCATAGTCGGCCAGATCGTGCAGGTTGCTGCCACGCTCGACGGCCTCGTCGATCAGGAGCTGGGCGGCGTTGCTCACCATGAAGTACTCCTGATAGATGCGAAGTAGGCGGCCCTGCTCGTCGGAATCGTCGGGGTAGAGGAACAAGGTGAGGTTCTTGGCGATCTCGGTCTTGTCGAAGTCGATGGAGCTGCCGGGGACCAGGCCGTCGTCGACGCTCGCCAGGTCGAACAGGCGCAGGCGGTTCTTGGTGGGCTGGCCGTAACCGGGCACATCGATGTTGACGAGCTTGGAAGTAACGGCAAAATCGCCGAACTCGACGGTGTAGGAGCGGTCATCGTCGACTAGGATGTCCTGCTCACCGAGCCACTCGTCGGGGACGGCCTTCTGCTGGTTGTCGACAAAGCGCTGACGGAACAGACCGTAGTGATAGTTGAGGCCCACGCCATCGCCGGTCAAGCCCAGCGTGGCGATGGAATCCAGGAAGCATGCGGCCAAGCGGCCCAGGCCGCCGTTGCCGAGTGACGGCTCGACCTCGAACTCCTCGATCTTGTTGAGGTCGTGGCCTGCGGCGGTGAGCTGGTCCTTAACCTCGTCGTAGATGCCGAGGTCGATCATATTGTTGATGAGCAGCTTGCCGATCAAAAATTCGGCGGAAATGTAATAGAGCTTTTTCTTGCCGTTGTTGAGCGGGCGGGCGGCGGAGCGCTCCTGCACGAGTTTGACCAGCAGCTTGTAAATGCGACGGTCGTCGAGCTGCTCGAGCGAGGTGCCAAAAGACTGCTCGGCGAGTTCCATGAGGTTAATTCGGGGCATGTTTTCTCCTGTGATGGGTTGTTTCATGTCTGCAATTCATAAGAAGCCCGCGCGAGGGGATTGGGGTGGCCTCGCGCGGGAAAAGCAAGCGCGTCCGCACGGTGGGGAGGGGTCGGGCGCGGTGGCTCCTATTGAGGAAGCTCGATTTCGGCTTCCGACGGGATGCGGAAGTAGGTCTCGGTCCAGTCGGTGAGTTTGTGCTCGAGCTCGCGGGTGATGGCGCCGTCGAGCATGCGCCAGGTCCAGTTGCCGCCCAGCGTGGCAGGGGTGTTGATGCGCGCCTCGTTGCCCAAGTTGAGCAGGTCCTGCATGGTGTAGATGCATGTGTCGCTTACGCTGGCGGCGATGGTGCGATTGAGTGCATCTGCCATGGGTTCGCCGGCTTGCTGATGGGTGTACAGGGCTGCCTGCTCGCGCTGACGCGGGGTGGCCGTTCCCTCAAACCAACCGCGCGCCGTCTCGTTGTCGTGGGTGCCCACATAGGCGACGGTGTTGGCGATGTAGTTATGCGGCAGGTAGTACGAGTTGGTGCCCTCAAAGGCAAACTGCAGGATCTTCATGCCGGGGAAGCCCGAGTTGTCGCGCATGTCGATGACGCCGGGGGTGAGGAAGCCCAGGTCCTCGGCGATGATGGGCAGCGTGCCGAGCTTTTCCTCGAGCGTCTTGAAGAACTTGAGGCCGGGACCCTGCGTCCACGAACCGTAGGATGAATCGGGCGAGGAGAACGGCACCTCCCAATAGGCTTCGAAGCCGCGGAAGTGATCCAGGCGGATGACGTCGTACATGTCGAGGGCGGCGCGAATGCGGTCCTCCCACCAGGAGAAGCCGTCGGACTCCATGGCCTGTCTCTTATACACATCTCCGAGCCCACGAGACTAGCG
>URNK01000027.1 GCA_900549195.1 uncultured Collinsella sp. | reverse complement strand
TTTTTTTTAATGATACGGCGACCACCGAGATCTACACGTAAGGAGTCGTCGGCTGCGTCAGATGTGTATAAGAGACAGACCTGGAGAAGATCGGCATGTCCACCGAGGGCCGCGGCTGCCCCGTGGTGCTCATGAACCCGCTGGTGGCCGAGCAGACCGAGATGCGTCGTTCGCTGCTGCCGGGCCTACTGCAGTCCGTTGCCTATAACGAGGCGCACGGTACGCCCAACGTGCACCTGTACGAGGTCGGCAGCCTGTTCCATGGCCGCGAGAACGCCAGCCTGCCCAAGGAGACCAAGTCCGTGGCGGGTGTGCTCTCGGGTCAGTGGAGCGAGCAGTCCTGGAGCATGAAGTACCGCAAACTGCGCTTCTTCTTTGGCAAGGGCATCGTCGAGGAGCTGCTCGCCCAGCTGCGCATCGAGAAGGTTCGCTTCCGTCCCGTCGAGGGCGAGGGCTACGCTTTCTTGCAGCCGGGTCGCGCCGCCGAGGTTCTGTCCGGCGGCACTGTGCTGGGCTGGGTCGGCGAGATTCACCCTGAGGCGCGCGAGGCGATGGGCATCGACGAGGTCGTCGTTGCCTTTGAGCTCGACCTGGACAAGCTGATTAAGGGCGCCCGCAACCAGGAGAACTATCGCGAGTTCTCGCAGTACCCGGCTGTTGAGCATGACCTTGCTATCGTGGTCGACAACACCGTGACCTGCGAGGATCTTGAGCGCCGCATTACCAGCGCCGGCGGCAAGCTGCTCGAGGGCGTGCGCCTGTTCGACGTCTACCGCGATCCCATCCGCATCGGAGCGGGCAAGAAGTCCATGGCCTTTGCGCTTACGTATCGCTCCGACGACCACACGCTCACCAGCGAAGAGGTTGAGAAGGCGCACCAGAAGATCGTCACCAAGGTGTGCAAGGGCGTAAACGGCGAGGTCCGCGGCTAGGGCTTGCGCCGGGAGCGCAGGACCCCTCGGCAGTTGCTGTGGGGCCCTGCGTGACCGCAGTGTTTGGAAAAGGCATTGCTGAGCCTGCATATATGACACGCGCATTACATAACGGCGTGCTGCTTTGTCGGCAGCGCGCCGTTTTGCTATGATAGCCCGCGGCGTGTTACGAATCTGACAATGCGTAACACTGACAAGGTGATTTAAGCGGCGTTGCAATTTCGTGCGCCGATAACCGGGAGGCGTACATGCACATTCCAGATAATTATCTGTCCCCGCAGACCGATGCCGTGCTGGCAGTGGCAATGGTTCCCGTGTGGGCCCATTGCATCAAGAAGGTGCGCGCCACGCTCGATCGCGAGCACATGGCTTTCCTGGGCATCTGCGCCGCGTTCTCCTTCCTGCTCATGATGTTCAATGTGCCGCTGCCCGGCGGTACCACGGGTCACGCCGTCGGCGGCGCGCTCATCGCGCTGCTGCTGGGTCCCGAGGCCGCGGCCATTGCGGTTTCGGTTGCGCTGGCGCTGCAGGCGCTGCTGTTTGGCGATGGCGGCATCCTGTCCTTTGGGGCCAACTGTTTTAACATGGCCTTCGTGCTGCCGTTTGTTGCCGCCATGGTATTCCGCGCGCTCAACAGCCGCCTGCACGACAAGAGCTGGGGCACCTCGGTTTCTGCCATCGTAAGCGGCTGGATCGGCCTGTGCCTGGCGGCCCTGTGCGCGGCAATCGAGTTTGGTATTCAGCCGATGCTCTTTACCAACGCTTCGGGCGCGCCGCTGTACTGCCCCTTCCCGCTGTCCGTGGCTATTCCGGCTATGTTGATCCCGCATATGCTGGTCGCCGGCGTGGTTGAGGGCGTGGCGACGGCCGCCATCTACGGCTTCATTAAGAAGACGGCGCCGGGCGTTATCGTCGGTCCCGAGGCCGTCGATGGCCAGCTTGCCGCCGAGGGCGCTGCTGCCAAGAAGACCTCGCTGATCCCCACGCTCATCCTGGTCGCTGTGCTCGTGGTGGCCACGCCGCTGGGCTTGCTTGCCACCGGTGACGCCTGGGGTGAGTGGGACGCCGAGGGCGCCGCGACCGCCGTTCAGGAGGCTGGCGACGACAGCCTGCAGGCTTCGGTCGGTCTCGACGCTCCGACGTTTGCCGATGCACTGCCCACGGGCGATTATCTTCAGGCCTATTCCGAGGAGCAGGGTCTTGGCTTTGCCGGCCAGGCTGCCATGTATATCCTTTCGGGCGTGATTGGCGTGGCGGTGCTTACCATCGTATTCCGCCTGGTCTCGCTGACGGTCAAGGAAAGCGGTGCTCATGGCAATAGCCGAGCTGCCTAGCTGGCTTGCGGTCGAGCAGCGTTACGAGCCCGCGGGGGCTCGGCATCGTGTGATGCAAAAGAATGTCCTGCACCTGGCGAGCCTGCTTGAGCGGGTTCGCCTGGGTGGAGGCGCGCACGAGGGCGGGTCGATGGTCGACCGCGCCCTTTCTTGCGTTTCGGCTCCGATGCGCCTGGTGGGGATGTTCGTTTGCGTCCTGTGCGTGTGTCTGACGCAGAGCCCTCTGTACCTCATGTTGATGGCGGCTATCGCGCTGGTGCTCGTTGCCGTGCGCCCCGTACGCGGGCTGCGGGCAACCTTTGTGCCGGCGCTTGGCGCTGCAGGGCTCGCGGTGGTTCTGGTACTGCCCGCCTTGCTGCTGGACGCTTCTGCTGCGGGCGCCATGCTCAAGATTGCGCTCAAGACCTTCATTAATGTGTCGCTGGTGCTGGGTGTTTCGTGGACCCTCACGTGGAGCCGCATGTCGTCGGCGCTCAAGATGCTGCACCTGCCCGACGAAGTTATCTTTACGTTTGATATGGCGCTCAAGCACATCGAGGTGCTGGGTCGCACGGCGCACAATCTGTGCGAATCGGTTATGCTGCGCAGCGTTGGCCGTGCGCCTGAGGGATTTTCGCGTACGGATTCGATCGCGGGTATCATGGGCATGACCTTTATCAAGGCGATGGAATGCAGCCGCGCGATGGACGAGGCTATGCTTTGCCGCGGCTTTGCCGGCGCGTATCCGGCGCCCGCACGCGCCGGGTTTGGCTGGCGCGATGCGGTTTACGCGGCCGGCGTGGCGCTGCTGGCAGTGTTATGCGCGGTGCTGTAGGCGCTGCTGGTTCCGGCTGGGGATGCAAATAGGGAAGGGCGACGTTTTGACGATCGATATGAATAATGCGGCGGGCACGAACGGTGCGGGCGGCGCCGAGGTCACGCCGCTCATCGAGCTGCGCGACGTAGTGTTCTCCTATGCGGGACATACGGTTGTCGATGGCGTGTCGCTGCAGGTCGATCGTGGCGAACTCGTTGCCCTGCTCGGTCCCAACGGCTGCGGTAAGACGACGATTATGCGCCTTATTAACGGCCTTGAACTCGCGGACGCAGGGGCATACCTGTTTGACGGGCATGTGATCGATGCGGCGTTTCTAAAGGATTCCGCTGTCGCTCAGCGTTTTCATCAGCGCGTGGGCTTTGTGTTCCAGAATGCCGACGCCCAGCTGTTCTGTGCTACGGTGGGCGAGGAAGTTGCCTTTGGTCCCGCGCAGATGGGGCTGCCGGCAGACGAGCTCGAGCGCCGCGTGCGCGATGCCATGGGGCTGTTCCAGGTTGCCGACCTTGCCGACGCCTCTCCCTATCAGCTCTCGGGCGGGCAAAAGAAGCGCGTTGCGCTGGCTGCGGTGGTGTCGATGAACCCGGATATCTTGGTCCTCGACGAGCCTACCAATGGGCTCGACGAGGATTCATGCGACATTGTGGTCAACTTCTTGCTGGCCTACGTCGCGGCGGGTAAGACGGTCTTGATGAGCACACATCACCAGGATTTGGTGCGACGCCTGGGTGCCCGTGCAATCTATATCGATCGATATCACCATGTGATCGAGGCGCCTTCGCCGTCGTATGGAACCGAAAGCGGTGCTACGGACTAGTTGCTGCGTAGAGCGTGCGTAGCCGCCCGCGCGGCTTTGCCGTGATGGTATAGTTATCCAGGTTTTTTATGGGGGTGGCTATGCCAAGCTGGAACATTCATATCGCTCAGACGGAGCGTTTGCTGGAGCGCACCGGTGCGCTTGCCAATAGCGTGCGCGACCGCAATGCCTTTTTGTTTGGCTGCGTGGTTCCGGATATCTTCGTGGGCTATATGGTCCCTGGCATCGCCGATCCCATCCCGTACCGCATTACGCACTTTGCAAAGCCCGAGCCTATCCCTAAGCCTCGTGAGCATGAGTTCTGGGATACCTATGTGGCACCGTTGCTTAAAAGTTCGCCCACCGGTGCGCCAGCCGCGGCCACCTCGATTGTCGATGAGCGCGAGCGACTGAATCGCGTGCACTATCCCCAGCGCTACAGGGATGCCGAGCCGGTTGCCGGTCCCGGCGCCTGTGAGTTCTCGCTTGCATCCGAAGATGTGGCGCAGTCGTTGCTCGATTTGACACTGGGTGTCTGGTCGCATCTGGTGGCCGATACCGTATGGAATACGCGCGTGAATCAGTACCTGGAGGCGCACGGCGGCAAGCCGTGCGAGGAGTTCCGCATTAAAAAGCAAGGCGACTTTGACTGGTTTGGCAAGACGCTCGGCATTGTTTCGATTCCGCGCGCGACCGATCGCCTGTATACTGCGGCGACGCGTTTTGGGCAGTATCCCATCCATAAGGAGTATGTGCTCAAGACCATCGGCGTTATGCACGAGATCGTGCGCGAAAACCCCGGCGAGCCCGACCATCCGCCATACCGCCTGCTGACCGAGAAATTCTTCGACGCAACGTTTACCGAGGTCATCGAGCTGACCGAGGCGGGCTTTGCGGCTCGCGTTGCCGCTTCTGGCGTTCCCGCAGTCCCCCTGATTGCTAGCTGCTAGCTGGCCGGCTTGGCGGTGAATAGCTCAACCCAATTGACAAGTAGCTCTTGCCGCAGGGTGACTTCGGCGGCGCGCTCCTGTTTGGTCTTTGGGGTGTAGGAAAGTCCAGCCTTTTTATGGATGAGCTCGGCTATGTGGTCGAAGCTCTTCTTATCCTTAATCTGGCCAAAGGTAATTTGGATGACGTCGTAGCCCATGCTTGTGAGCGCGGTGGCGCGCTCGGCATCGGAGAGGCTCGCGGCTTCGCTGTCGTGGGCGGAGCGGCCTTGGCATTCAAGGATGACACCCATGCTGTCGGTGGCGCTTTCGATGAGGATATCGGCGTAGCAGCAGGTTTTGTCATACAGCGAGCGCGCGGCGTCGCTGAGTGGGATGCGCACGTTGTTTGCGATGTTGATGCCCATGCCGCCCTCGTCGCGGGGGAGCGAGATAAGCATGGAGGTCTGTACTTCGAAGGGCGAGGCGGTCTGTCCTGTCATGCGTTCGGCGGCCCAGCGGAGCTGCTTAACACCGCGCAGGCCTGCGGCCTGCTTGGCGAACGCGGCGATATCCGCTGCGGAAAGAAGCGGCGTGCGCTTCCACAGGTTGGTATCCTTGCCGTTGACGTCGATAACCCGCTCCCAGCCGCAGTTGGGTGGAATGAGCTTAAGCGAAATAGCTTCATCAAGTTGCCGTTGCGCTCGTTTGCAGGGTGTATACACAGCAAACGAGCTGCACATCTCATAACACGCCATAAGCAGCTGGTTGCGTGAGACCTGCGTAGCAAGGTTGAGCAGTGTGAACTCGGGCGATGTGACATCAAACCCATGCTCGGTTTGCCTAAACGACCCGGGAGGCGGCTCTTGGGTCAGGAGGTGCGATTTAAACAGGCTTCGCGACCCGGATTGTGCCCGAGTGAATACAATCCTGTGAAGCGGTGCGTGAAGCAGGTCTTTTACAACTGCATGACTTCCGAGGCCGCAACATCTGCGATCCATATTGCCAAGGCTAATGGCAGGGTAAAGGCCTAATATCTGTGGCGGGATACGGTGATAGTAAAAAGCGGATTGACCGCATAGCGTCAGGTCCATGACGTCCTCCTGGTCGAAATATGCTTTTGGACCGTGCGATGCCAGTGTCAATTCGGAAGTATGCGGCAAAATCTAAACCTTGTGAGCAGACCTGGCTTTTGAGGCTAGTTTATCAGGCATTTTGTTGCGAAAAAACGGGGTGTGCTCGGAGGTATCAGAATTTGCCGCATACTTCCGAAAAGCAGGTCAATCCGGCTCTTGCTAAAACGATTTAGCAGCGTCGGTTAAGGTGTGGGTTTGCCACCGGGCGAACACTTTTAGCGCTTGGGACTTTATTCATTGGGTCTCGAAGGGTGGATTTCGCGC
The DNA here is from genome assembly GCA_900549195.1 of uncultured Collinsella sp. Classification (GTDB taxonomy): domain Bacteria; phylum Actinomycetota; class Coriobacteriia; order Coriobacteriales; family Coriobacteriaceae; genus Collinsella. The sequence continues at coordinate 8,060 of URNK01000027.1, read as the reverse complement.
TTTTGGTAAAGAAATGAGTGTGTGTTTTGCCGTGCGCCGGCATTGGCACAGAAAAAGGGCCCGGAAGGCTTCGCCTTCCGGGCCCTTTGCGATGCAAGTGTGCTTGCAAGTACGACTTAGCGCACCTGAGCGACGTAAGCGACGTTGGTCGAGGAGACCTTGTCCTCGAGCTGGACGCTCATGCGGGGATCGCCAGCGGTGGCGACGGTCAGGTCGCCGGCCTCGACGTAGCCGAGCTCCTTAGCGGTCTCGATCGCCTTGACGATCGTGCCGTTGACGGTGCCCTGGGTAATCTCGGCCTGGTGCGGGATAACGCCCCAGTACATGATCATCTGCTGGACGGCCCACTCGTGGCGGGAGAACGCGCAGATCGGCATGTTGGGACGGAAGTGCGAGATCAGGCGAGCAGTACGGCCGGTGGTCGTCGGCACGGTGATGCACTTGGCGCCAACGGTGGTGGCCATGTTCACAGCGGACATACCCACAACGTTGTTGACAACGCGGGTGCCGTGAGCGTCAGCCGGAACCTCGAGCGGAGCGTGAGCCGGGAGGTACTTCTCGGTCTCGAGAGCAATGCTGGCCTGCATCTTGACGGCCTCGACCGGGTACTTACCGGCAGCGGACTCGCCGGACAGCATAACGGCGTCGGTGCCGTCGTAAATGGCGTTAGCAACGTCGGCAACCTCGGCGCGCGTCGGGCGCGGGTTCTGCTGCATGGAGTCGAGCATCTGCGTAGCGGTGATAACGGGCTTGTAGGCCGCGTTGCACTTGGCGATGATCTCCTTCTGGATGTGCGGAACGAGCTCGGGCTTGATCTCGATGCCCAGGTCGCCACGGGCGACCATGATGCCGTCGGAAGCCTCGAGGATCTCGTCGAAGTTCTCGACGCCCAGGGCGCACTCGATCTTCGGGAAGATCGTCACGTGCTCGCCGCCGTTCTCGCGGCAAAGCTCGCGGATGCCGCGGACGGACTCGCCGTCGCGGATGAAGGAAGCGGCGATGTAGTCGATGTTCTCGGTCAGGCCAAAGAGGATGTCCTGACGATCGCGCTCGGTGATGGCGGGCAGCGAGATGTTGACGTTGGGCATGTTGACGCCCTTGCGCTCGCCGATCAGGCCGTCGTTCTTAACGACGCAGGTCATGTCCTGGCCGTCGACGGACTCGACCTCGAGGGCAACCAGGCCGTCATCGATCAGGATGAGGGAGCCCTTCTCGACCTCGGAGGGCAGAGCCAGGTAGTCGAGGGAGATGTGCTCAGAGGTGCCGTGGAAATCCTCGGTCGTGGGCTGAGCGGTGACGACGATCTTGTCGCCGGTCTTGACGGCAACCTTCTTGCCGTCGACCAGAAGGCCGGTGCGGACCTCGGGGCCCTTGGTGTCGAGCAGGATGCCGACGGGCATACCGAGCTCCTTGGAAATACGACGGACGCGCTCGATGCGACCGTGGTGCTCGTCGTAGGAGCCGTGCGAGAAGTTAAAACGGGCGACGTTCATGCCCGCCTTGATCATCTCGCGGATGGTCTCGTCGCTATCGCAGGCGGGACCCATGGTGCATACAATCTTGGTGCGCTTGTACATTCAGACCTCCATCTGACATCGTCTTGCGCTGATAGATAAACCATAAGAAATAAAACCGAGTTGATTATAACGAAATGGCGTCCGAATACCCCAAAAAATCGACCGTATGCCGAATTAGAAGTTCATTTTTTGCGGAAAAACGGTATATGCAAAAACTTTACCAACCGTTCTAACCGCTGCTATCTGGGCGATATTTCAATTTGATGATGCGCCGAAGAAAAAACGTTTTATCAGTATTGAGCATCACACGGTCTGCACCGTTGCTTATGGACCATATTTCCAAATGGATTGTTTTGGCTAGACGCGTTGCTTTGGGGTACCATAGCTCCACTATCAACTGCCGCTCAGCACGGCAGCCTTGATGAGCCCTTGCCCTTCTCCTGGGAATTATGATCGGGCATCAATCTGCTGAGTGGCCCGAATCCCAGGAGGGGACTCTATATGCAAAAGGAATACCTGTCCGCCGCGGCGGAGGTGCTCAGCGACCAAGGTGTCGATGAGAACCTCGGCCTGAGCGACGACGAGGCGTCGTCGCGCCTCGCTAAGACAGGCCCTAACAAGCTCGAGGAAGCCGAGAAGACGCCGCTGTGGAAGCGCTTCTTTGAGCAGATGGCCGACCCCATGGTCATCATGCTGATCGTTGCCGCCGTCATCAGCGCGCTCACGGGCATGGTCAAGGGCGAGGCGGACTTTGCCGATGTCGCCATCATCATGTTCGTCGTTATCGTCAACTCGGTGCTGGGCGTGGTCCAGGAGGCTAAAAGCGAGGAGGCTCTCGAGGCCCTGCAGGAGATGAGCGCGGCGCAGTCCAAGGTGCTGCGCGACGGCAAGCTCGTGCACCTGCCGAGCGCCGAGCTCGTGCCCGGCGATGTGATCATGCTCGAGGCGGGCGACTCCGTCCCGGCCGACTGCCGTGTGCTCGAGAGCGCCACGATGAAGATCGAGGAGGCCGCCCTTACCGGCGAGTCCGTGCCCGTCGAGAAGCATGCCAACGTCATTGAGCTCGCCGCCGGCACCGACGACGTGCCGCTCGGCGACCGCAAGAACATGTGCTACATGGGTTCCACCGTGGTATACGGCCGCGGTCGCGCCGTCGTGGTCGGCACCGGTATGAACACCGAGATGGGCAAGATCGCCGGCGCCCTGGCCGAGGCCAAGGAAGAGCTCACGCCGCTGCAGGTGAAGCTCGCCGAGCTCAGCCGCATCCTCACCATCATGGTTATCGTCATCTGCGTCGTCATCTTTGGCGTCGACATCATCCGCCACGGCGTGGGCAACGTTCTCACCGATCCGACCGCGCTGCTCGACACCTTTATGGTCGCTGTCTCGCTTGCCGTCGCCGCCATCCCCGAGGGCCTGGTTGCCGTTGTGACCATCGTGCTGTCGCTCGGCGTGACCAAGATGGCCAAGCGTCAGGCGATTATCCGCAAGCTCTCTGCCGTCGAGACCCTTGGCTGCACGCAGACCATCTGCTCCGACAAGACCGGTACCCTCACCCAGAACAAGATGACCGTCGTCAAGCACGAGCTCGCTGCGCCTAAGGAGAAGTTCCTGGCCGGCATGGCTCTGTGCTCCGACGCCCAGTGGGACGAGGAGCTGGGCGAGGCCGTGGGTGAGCCGACCGAGTGTGCGCTCGTCAACGATGCCGGCAAGGCGGGGCTCACTGGCCTGACTGCCGAGCATCCGCGCGTGGGCGAGGCCCCGTTTGACTCGGGCCGCAAGATGATGTCCGTGGTCGTCGAGACCCTGGACGGCGAGTATGAGCAGTACACCAAGGGCGCGCCCGACGTGGTGATCGGCCTGTGCACCCATATCTACGAGGGCGACAAGGTCGTTCCGCTGACCGAGGAGCGTCGCGCCGAGCTCGTGGCCGCCAACAAGGCCATGGCCGACGAGGCCCTGCGCGTGCTGGCGCTGGCAAGCCGCACCTACACCGAGGTCCCGGCCGACTGCAGCCCCGCTGCGCTCGAGCACGACCTGGTCTTCTGCGGCCTGTCCGGCATGATTGACCCGGTCCGCCCCGAGGTCGCCGACGCCATCCGCGAGGCCCACGATGCCGGTATCCGCACCGTCATGATTACGGGCGACCACATCGACACCGCCGTGGCCATCGCCAAGCAGCTGGGTATCGTCACCGATCGCAGCCAGGCCATCACGGGCGCCGACCTCGACCGCATGAGCGACGAGGAACTCGACGCGCACATCGAGGACTACGGCGTGTACGCCCGCGTTCAGCCCGAGCACAAGACCCGCATCGTCGAGGCTTGGAAGTCGCGCGACCAGATCGTGGCCATGACGGGCGACGGCGTCAACGACGCCCCGTCCATCAAGCGCGCCGACATCGGCGTTGGCATGGGCATCACCGGTACCGACGTCACCAAGAACGTCGCCGACATGGTGCTTGCCGATGACAACTTCGCCACCATCATCGGTGCCTGCGAAGAGGGCCGTCGCATCTACGACAACATCCGCAAGGTCATCCAGTTCCTGCTTTCGGCAAACCTTGCCGAGGTCTTCTCGGTGTTTATCGCCACGCTCATCGGCTTTACCATCTTCCAGCCGGTGCAGCTGCTGTGGGTGAACCTGGTTACCGACTGTTTCCCCGCGCTCGCGCTGGGCATGGAGGACGCCGAGGGCGACATTATGAAGCGCAAGCCGCGCAACGCTAAGGACGGTGTCTTCGCCGGACATATGGGTCTGGACTGCGTGGTCCAGGGTCTGATCATCACCGCGCTGGTGCTGGCGAGCTTCTTTGTGGGCGTGTACTTTGACATGGGCTACATTCACATCGCTGATATGATCGCCGGCAATGCCGACGAGGAAGGCGTGATGATGGCGTTCATCACGCTCAACATGGTCGAGATTTTCCACTGCTTCAATATGCGCAGCCGTCGTGCGTCGCTGTTCACCATGAAGAAGCAGAACAAGTGGCTGTGGGCTTCCGCTGCGCTGGCGCTGGTGCTGACGGTGATCGTGACCGTACAGCCGACGCTTGCCGAGATGTTCTTTGGCCCTGTGACGCTTGAGCTCAAGGGCGTTCTTGCCGCGCTGGGCCTGGCCTTCCTGATCATCCCGCTGATGGAGATCTACAAGGCGATCATGCGCGCTGTGGAGAAAGAGTAGCGTACTCGTCCGGGCCCGCCCCACGCCCTTTCTCCCTCACTGGTCCTCGCGCTTCGCGCTGCGGGATCGTTCGGGAGAAAGGGCTTCCGGGGCGGGCCCTGCGGTATCCTTGTTGGCTTTTCTCCCGTGCGGATGAAAAGGGCTGAGGGAAAGTTTGTGAGCTGGTCGGGCTTTGCCCGGCCAGCTCTTTTTGATTTAAAATACCTGCTCAGTTGTGATTTTGGCTGCTGGGAGGCGTTTGTGGCTAAGGCTAAAGCTAAAGCGAAGAAAAAGACGACGGGGGCGCGGGCTAAGCGCGATCGTCGTCGGAAGCTTGCGACCGAGGCCCCCGCGTCTGCCGAGGAGTTGTTGGCGAGCGTACCGGGGCTCGATGCGCTGCAGGATGTCCCGGCGTTTGATGATCTGCCGGTCGATGAAGCCCAGCAGACTGCCTTTGATGATTTCTGCGCACATGCCGAGGAGCCCGAGCAGATGCGGCTGGGTGCCGTTATACGCCTGGATCGCGGGTTTCCGCTGGTGGCGACTGCCGACGATACCTTCCGCGCCGAGCATGCCGTGGGGTTTGCCAAGTCGCGCGGCGAGGACGAGGTCCTGCTGCCTGCCGTGGGCGACCGTGTGGCGGTGCGCCGCGCTCCCGGGCACGATATGGGCGTGATTGAGTGCGTGCTGCCGCGCCAACGCTCAAAGCTCGTACGGCGCGGCCGTGCCCGTGGAGAGCGCCAGGTGCTCTGCTCCAACGTGGATAGCGTGCTAATCGTGCAGGCGCTCGGTGCCGGTGAGGTGCTGCTCGACCGCGTGGCGCGCTCGCTGGTGTTGGCGCTTGACTGCGATGCCGAGCCGGTGGTGGTGCTTACCAAAGCTGACCGCTGCGATGCCGAGGAGCTCGAGCGCGATCTGGACCGCGTGCGCCGCCTGGTGGGTCCGGACGTGCGCGTGATCGTGACGTCCTCTGCCGAGGGCCGCGGCCTGGACGAGGTCCGTGCCTGCGTGCCTGCCGGGAGCTGCGCCATGATTCTGGGCGAGTCGGGTGCCGGCAAGTCGACGCTGCTCAATGCACTGCTGGGCCACGATACGTTGGCGACCGGCGGTGTGCGCGAACGCGACGACCAGGGCCGTCACACTACCGTCGCGCGCGTGATGGTGGCGCTGCCGGGCGACGCCGGCGTGATCGCCGATGCCCCGGGCCTGCGCAGTCTACCGCTCGTGGGTCACGAGCGGGGTCTGGCGCGCGCCTTCCCCGAGATTGTCGAGGCATCGCGCGCGTGCCGGTTTGGCGATTGCACACATACCCATGAGCCGGGCTGCGCCGTTCGCGAGGCCGAGGACGCCGGGCAGATCGACAGCCTGCGGCTGGAAACGTTCCAAAACCTGGCGTCATCCATGCGCGTGAGCGCTCAAATACTCGATCCCGATGTTCATCTGTAATTGATTTTTCCTATGACAGCCGTCTCCCAACTGTTCGGGAGACGGCTTTTTTGCTGCGGAAAAGCCTCGAAACATGCAGTTTGCTGACGTGCTGACCAAAACCTTGCCATGAGCTTGACGGGCTGGTCAGCTTTTGGTCGGCGATTGGTTTGACATCGAAAACCAAGATCGCGATTGCGCCGCTTTGCACTCTGACCGCCCAGACAATGGTGGTACGGGCATTCGCCCGGCACTGCCATGAGAGGAGCGGCCGTGAACAAGAGCAAGCGCATCGCCATCAGTCTGGTCGCGGGCGTGCTCGCTGCTCTGCTCTGCATGGTTTACGGCTCGTCGATCCGCTCGCAAGCCGAGCAGGCCCAGGCCGAGACTTTGGCAAAATACGGCGGCGACCGCGTTGAGGTGTGCGTCGCGGCGCGCGATATCGATGTGGGCGAGACCCTCGACGAGACTAATGTCATAACTCAGGAATGGCTGGCGAGTCTGTTGCCGCGTGATGCGGCGACCGAGCTGCGTCAGGTGCGCGGCGACGTGACGACCTCGCGCATTCCAAAAAATGCCGTGATTTGCAATGTCTACACCAAGGCCGAGAGTCACAAGCTCGAGGTGCCTAAAGGCAAGGTTGCCGTTTCGGTGGCGGTCGATGCCGAGCACTCGGTCGGCGGCGCCACGGGCGTGGGCAGCTATGTGGACGTGTACGTGCAAAAAGATGGCGTGACCGATCGTTTGTGCGGAGCGTACGTGATCGATACCAGCGAAGATGCCGGCACCACGCGTGAAGGCAAGATCGAGTGGGTGACGCTGGCGGCAGACCCCGAAGACGTCAAGGAATTGCTGGGAGCCTCGGGAAAGGGAACTGTCAGCTTGACGATTCCCGCCACGGCGCGCGGCAAAAAGAGCGGAGGCGACGAGTGATGAAGGCGATCTGGCTTGCGTGCTGCGCGTGCGGCGATTACGGGCTGCTACAGCAGGAAGTCGAGGGCCGCGATGTGGCGCGCAGGTACTTCGCGTGGGCGACCTGGACGGGCTGGTATCCATGGCGCGGGCGTTTCCGTCGCACCGCGGTGCCGCCATCATTGCGGCGTCTCTGTTCGATACCGAAGACGTGCGGAAGACCGTTGCGCGCCTGACGGCCGAGGGCCGTGTAAGTCGCGTCGTCGTGTTGATCGAGACACTCGACCCGTCGGATATCGAAGGGCTGTTTCGCGCGGGGGCGACCGAGGTCATCGCTGCGCACAGTTTGTGCGGCAACGGGCGTGCGGGTGAGGGAACGGTTGATTCCGATCGACGCAGGACGATTGAGCCCGATGCTTTTGTTGATAGGGAACCCGGGGCGCCTCGCGCTACAAGAGGCCCGCGTGTTGATGAATATGGAAAAGCGGAAGCCGAGCATGGTCGGCGCCCCCGGGACCCCCTTGCATACGATGACGCTGGAGGGCCGGTACCGTATGGCGATGACGTTCTGGCTGAAGATATGGGATACGTGCACGGCATAAATCTGGCCGATGAGCTCGATGAGGTCGAGGGTTTTGCCGGGGCTGGCGAGCCGTGTGCCGCTGCGTCTTTGGCTTCGGAACCGCAGCCCAGGCAGCCTGCCATGCCGGCTTGGGCTCGGCACGTGACCGCGGCGGGGGAGACGGGGATGTTATCGCCCGCGTCTGTGTCGCCGGTTCCCGCACCGTCAGCCCCTGCGCTGTCGGCGGACGCTTCGATTCCGTCGCGTCGGGCACCGGTCGTCTGCGCCGTTTCGGGTTCGGGCGGTTGCGGCAAGTCGACGATCGTTGCCACCATGGCGCATGCGGCGTCGCTGTTGGGTTTGCGCGCCGCCGTGCTCGACTTGGACCTCATGTTTGGAAACCTATACGATCTGCTGGGCGTCGATGCCCCGCACCTGTCTCTTATACACATCTCCGAGCCCACGAGACTAGCGCTCATCTC
>URNK01000026.1 GCA_900549195.1 uncultured Collinsella sp. | reverse complement strand
CGCCAATGTCGGACACGCGCAGGCGCGGCAGCGTGGCCTTGGCCTCGGGCGTGTCCTCGGCCTCCTGCGCGGCACGCAGTGCGGCCGTGCGCTCGACCACGTCGGCCAGCTCGGCATCGGTCATGGCGTCGCGCTTGGCTGCCAGCTCGGCGGCCTCGGCACCCTCCGAACCCTCGGCGGCGTCCACCGGCACCAGCTCGACCAGCGCCATGTGGTCGTTTTCCAGCACCAGCTCGCGCAGCAGGTCCTCAAAGTAGCTGCCGTCCAGCTCGCCGCGCAGCTCCTCGTACACCGGGCCGTACTTGAGTGCCAGCGTCGCGGCGTCGTCATCGTAGAGCCACGTGCTCAGCGCGTCGCACGCAATGGCCACGCCGTCGGCGATGCCGTAGTCGCGCTGGCGCAGGTCGTATTCGTTGCTGCTGATGATGGCTTCCAGGCGCTCGCGCGGAACGCCGTGCTCGCACAGGTCTCGGCAGGCGTCCTGGAACACGCGACGCAGCTCGCGCGCCACGCCGGGCTGAGCGTTTTGCAGCATGATGAGCTCGTAGGGCTGCAGGCTCTCGGCCGCGGTGTAGCTCACCACGTTGCCGCCCAGGCCGGCGGCCAGAATGGCCTTCTTAACTGGCGCTTCGTTGGAGCCCAGCAGTGCCTCGAACAGGATATCCGCCGCGATCGTGCGCTTGCGGTCGAGCGCGCTGCCCAGCACCAGGCCCAGGCCTACCAGGGCGTTCTCGGGCGTGGTGGCCATCTCGACGCGCCTATACTCGCAGGTCACAGGTGCCTGCACGTCCAGCGGATTGGGCGCCAGCGTGGACGGGTCCTCGCCGGCGGCGACGGCAGCGTCCATGCGGCGGCTCGCGGCACTCGGCTGCGACAGATAACGCTCGTCCAAAAAGGCCAGTGCGCGGTCTACGTCCAGGTCGCCGTAGAGCGTGATGTAGGAGTTGGAAGGATTGTAGTGGCGCGCGTGCGTGTCCAGGAACTGCTCGTAGGTGAGCGCGGGAATCGCGCGCGGGTCGCCGCCGCTCTCGTGCGCATAGGCGGTGTCGGGATAGAGCGCGGCGTTGATGGCATCGTCCAGCACACTCATGGGGTCGGACAACGCGCCCTTCATCTCGTTGAACACCACGCCGTTATAGCGCAGCGTGCCCTCGCGCAGGCTCGCGAAGCTGTCGCTGCCCTCGCCCTCGACGCCCTCCGGCAGGTCCAGCTCGTAGTGCCAGCCCTCCTGCTCAAAAATGGTGGGTTTGGTATAGATGGCCGGGTTGAACACCGCGTCCAGGTACACGTCCATCAGGTTGTACAGATCTTGCTCGTTGGTGGTGGCGACAGGGTAGATGGTCTTGTCGGGGTAGGTCATGGCGTTGAGGAACGTCTGCATGGAGCTCTTGATTAAGTCGACAAACGGCTCCTTGACGGGAAACTTGGCCGATCCGCACAGCACCGAGTGCTCAAGAATATGGAACACGCCGGTGGAATCGGCCGGCGGCGTCTTAAAGCCAATGGCAAAGGCCTTGTTTTCGTCGTCGCATGCCAGGTACAGCAGGCGAGCGCCTGAGGCGGTGTGGCGCAGCACGTAGGCGTCCGAGTCGAGCTCGGGCACGGTCTCGCGGCGCTCGACGGCAAAGCCGTGGCAGGTAGTGCCGGGCGCCAGCAGCGCGGCAGCAGCGGCGCGCGGATCGGTTGAGGTGGTGGGCATATGCAGTCTCCTTTGACGCCCCAGCGGGGGCGAATCGAGTCGAATCCTCGAGAGTATACCCATATGGGGCCGCGGCTCTGCGGCGAACTGAAGACGATGTGGGTGGACTAGCCTAGCTAGGTTGATAACGAATGCCGTGGGTAGCCGCTGCACCCCGCTAAAGTGAAATAACACCCCGTTTACCGAATCATTTAGGAAATATATGGACTCCTAAAAAGTTCTAATATGATATAAGGCATCTATCTATAAACTGCTGATTCCTTGCAAAGGTATGGTTGATATGGTTGAAGCAAATAGCGTTGTCCCCCTGTACAAACAGATTGTCCGTGCGCTTTCTGATTCGATCGCCAACGGCACGTACCGCCCGGGAGATAAGCTCCCGACCGAGGCGGAGCTCATCGAGCAATTTGGCGTGAGCCGAATAACGGTTCGCTCCGCAATTAAAGAAATGGAAGATGCTGGGCTTGTTGATAGGGCCCGCGGCAAGGGCACGTTCGTTTCGTCGGACACACAGATGTATGCCGCGGACGACCGTGAGAGCTTTACCCATTCGTGCCAGCTTGCGGGCAAGCAGGCGTCTACCAGGGTTCTCGCAATGGGCTGGGACTTCCCAAGCCTGCGAGACGCGAAGTTCCTGGGCGTAGACGATACCCAAAAGGTATTGCGTAGTCGTCGTCTGCGCCTTGTGGATGACAAGCCCACGATGCTGGAAACCAATAGCTATTCCGCTGCGCTTTCTTTTTTGGAGCATGAGTCCCTCGAGGATTCGCTGATGGCGGTACTCGATCGCCAGGGGATCAAGATGGGCCCCAACACGCGTACGCTCGAGGTCTGCTCTGCGAGCGAGCTCGAGGCGGCATACCTTAACGTGGAGCTGGATTCTCCGCTGCTTCTGTTTGTCGACAGGCGCTATGCACCAAGCGGCGAGCCGCTTTTCATCTCCCGTCAGGTGTACTGCACCGAGCGACTGAAGTTCTATTTGTAAATTAGAGATAGATTGGTCAATTTACCGACCAATTGCTACCGTTCGCGGATTTGGAAAATAGACACACCGCGTAGGGTAGATTGCTAATATACTTTGTTATGACAATATAGTACGTCTTATTGATATTGGAGAACTATGAATAAGATATTGCTAGCGAGTCATGGTTATCTCGCCCAAGGTATGAAGAGCTCTCTCGAGATCCTGATGGGCGCCAACGACCGAATCGAGTGTCTGTGCGCCTATGTCGATGACGACACGAGGGATGTCGCAGCGCTTATCGATGCTTGGATGGAGTCGAAGGATCCGGCCGACACGTGGTTTGTCGTAACTGACATCTTTGGCGGTTCCGTAAACAACGAGTTCATCCAGAGGCAGACCACCGGATCGTTTACGTTGATCGCCGGAATGAACTTGCCGCTGCTGGTGGAAATGGTTACACAGCTGGACTCCCTGGATGCGGACAAGGCCAAAGCCGCGGTCGAGGGATCGCGTTCGTTTATCCAGCTTTGTGAGGCGGCGGATATGCTCGCCGATGTCGAAGAAGAAGAGTTCTAGCTCAAGCTTCAACGAATAATTCAACCCTGTCATTACCTTTATTACGTGTGGAGATGATTTTGATGATTAAGCTTACGAGGGTCGATTACCGATTGATTCACGGCCAGGTCGCCATGTCTTGGACGCATGCGCTGGATGTCGATTGCATCTTGTGTGCCAGCGATGCCGTGGCAAAAGACGACATGAGGAAGGCGGCCTTGAGGCTTGCCCGCCCCAACGGCGTTAAACTCGTCATAAAAGACGTAAACGCTGCTATCGAGGCGCTCAACAGCGGCGTCACCGACAAGTATTCGCTGTTTATCATTGTCGAGACGATCGAGGATGCCTATCGCCTTGCTAAGGGTTGCAAAGACATCAAGGAGATCAATCTGGGCGGAACTCGAAAGTCTCCCGAGACCACGCTTCATCCGACCCCCGCGATCTTTGCGACCGAAACCGATGCCGAGCATATCCAAGAGCTTGTGAACGATGGCGTGGTTATCGAAATCCGTCAGGTTCCCAATGACTCAAAGGTACTTGCCAAGGACGTTTTCTAGCTGGAAACATGCCATTGTCTAGCATTTATTAACCAGGTCCTCCTTTCTTAAGCCCGTCGATCATTTAATCGGCGGGCTTTTTATTTTTCAAGACTTTAGTCCGCTGGCCGCGCAGCGGCCAGCTTTAAACCACCCGCTACGCGGGTGGAGACAAACGGCTTTACAAAGCCACCCCTCCGACCGATATTGACGATTGTTCAGGCCGTCAAGAATTCGAGTCGAAGGGGTGGTCGCCATGGCCCAGAAGGCCTACAGCCTTTCCCACACGAAGTGGATGTGCAAGTACCACATCGTGTTCACGCCGAAGTATAGGCGCAAAGTGATCTACAACCAAATCAGGAGCGACATAGGGGAGATCCTCAGGAAGCTGTGCGAGTACAAGGGGATCGAGATAATCGAGGGGCACCTGATGCCCGACCACGTGCACGTGCTGCTGGCGATCCCGCCGAAGTACAGCGTCGCGAGCGTCATGGGCTACCTGAAGGGGAAGAGCTCGCTGATGATATTCGACAGGCACGCCAACCTCAAGTACAAGTTCGGCAACAGGAAGTTCTGGGCGGAGGGCTACTACGTGTCCACCGTCGGCCTGAACGAGGCGACGATCGCCAAGTACATCAGGGAGCAGGAGTCCCACGACATCGCGCTGGACAAGCTGAGCGTGAAGGAGTACGAGGACCCCTTCAAGAGGGGGTGATCCCGCCGGTTCGACCGGCGCGCCACGGGTCAAGATGCACTAGGCCTGGACGAAGTCCGGGCCCGCGCCTTTAGACGCGAGCCCGGGGCCCGTGGGTTATACCCTAAGAGCAAACCACCCTTTTTAAGGGTGGTTCTGATTGAGGGACTTTCCGACCGTCCAAAAATCCACGCTCGTTCATTACTCACGTATCTCTCATCTCTCATTCGTCACTAATACGAGAGATAACAGAAAGACGAGAGATAAATATGAGAGATAACTGATCAGCAAAGAGACAAGCAATCATGGTATTGTCTCAATACTGATTGTTCTACCAGCAAAAACATGTTTAAATGAAACAAATGGCAGATATCTTATCTTTCATCTCTCACTTATCTCTAATATGAGAGATAGCAGAAAGATGAGAGATAATTACGAGAGATAACTGAGAGACGAAGGAAATCTATTCGCGGCATTCTCCGCCGGGCCGAGCGAAAGGACATGCAGATGAACGAAAACGAGCTGACCGGTCTGCTCGAGTCTTTAAGGCGCATGGGCTCGGACGATCTTAACGTCGAGGTCAAGGAGAGCGCCACGACGCTTTCCCGCGACGTATGGGAAACGGTTAGCGCATTCGCGAATACCGCTGGCGGAATTATCGTGCTCGGCGTGAGCGAGCGCGCGGGCTTTGTCCCGGTTGAGAACTTTGAGACCGAGAAGGTGCTCAACCAATTCGTAGCGGGCATGGGTGATGCCGGCGGGCGCGGAAAACTGGCCAATCCGCCCAAATACACCATTGAACGCGTGGAGCTCCAGGGCACCGTGGTTCTGGTCATCACGATTGAGGAGCTCGACCCGTCGAGCAAGCCTTGTTATGTCATAGAGCGGGGCGCTCAAGGCGGCAGCTACAAGCGCATCGATGATAAAGATGTTCCGCTCTCGTCGACCGAGGTCCTGTCCTTGTCATCGTATGAACGGGCGAGCCCCAGTGATCGCGATGCAGTGCCCGGCGCGGTCGCAGGCGATCTTGACGAGGCCCTGGTCGACCGCACGATAGAGCGTGCTTTCTCACTGACACCTCGTGCGATGCGCGGCGCGCCGGACAAGAAAACGAAGCTGGAGCGCCTGAATTTCCTCGACTCGCAGGGCAATGTTACTAAGGCCGGGCTCCTGGCCGCGGGTGCCTATCCCCAGCAGTTCTATCCCAAGCTCTTTATCGATGTGGCGGTCTATGCCGGAACGCAGAAGGGCGCGGCGGGGTCGTTGAGGTTCATGGACCGTACGATCTGCGAGGGGACGTTGGGTGAAATGATCTCGGATGCCGTCGCGGCGGTCGCCAAGAATTTACGACGAACCTCGATGATCAAAGGCGTCTCGCGTGTCGACTCGCTGGAGATTCCCGAGGAGGTCCTGCGCGAGGCAATCGCCAACGCCGTAATCCACCGAGAATACGGAGACCGGTTCTGTGGGCAGTCGATCGCTGTTGACGTCTTTGATGACCGTATCGAAGTGACGAACCCCGGCGGCCTATACGGAGGAAAGACTCGCGAGAACCTGTTTGACGGCAGCTCCCGATGTCGCAATGCGACGCTTGTGAAACTGATGTCGATTGTTCCGCTGCCGGATGGTGCAGGTTCGCCGGCTGAGGGCAATGGCTCAGGCATCCCGATGATGTTTGACGCCATGCGCGCGCATGGTTTGTCGGAGCCTCTGTTTTGCCCTGGTTTTGACCGGTTTAAGGTTGTCCTCTATCGCTCAAAGGTTGAGCAGGTCGATCATGGCGGGGACCTGATCATGGCGGCCCTCAAGCGCTATGACGAGTTGGGAACGCGCGAGCTGGCAGAATGCACGGGACTCACAATTTCCCAGGTTAGGGTACGCGTCAATGCGCTCATCGCACAGGGCGAGCTTGAACCTACGGCGTCGGCGACGAGCCGCAACCGCAAGTATCGACTGTCAGAGCGCGTGGAATAAATGCATTAGTGGACGAGGCGACCCAATAATCGACCCTCAATTGGCGCCCACTAAGGTAAAGCGGTTGTTGCTCAGTCGACGGTGATGCTGAAGACTCGGCTTACGCCGGCATGGCCCCGAACCCGTCCATCAAGAACAGCCTAAGAACCAGCTTGATGACATATCCCGGTTTGACTTCTGCCGCGTCAAAGACGTGGCGCTCGGCGAGCTCGCTGCAGTATGCATAGATGTCGCGGATAAGGTCCGCGCCCGAAAGCGTAAACATGTAGCCTGCGTCCGAAAGCGCATTGGGCGCGGCGGGCAACTTGGCCATGTGGCAGAACGTTTGCAGGTCGGGCGCCATAACATTCTGGTAGTCGAGGTGGCCGCCGGCATCCTGTTCGGCAAGCTCCAATTGGCGCACGAAATCCAGCGCCGCTGCCAGCACAAAGCTCGGCGTAGGCGCGTTGACGTCCTCCGTGCTCGCCACGAGCCTGCCCGCTGCCTGCGTGACAAGCCAGGCGACCTCGCGCTGGCAGCGCACGGCCTTGCGCGTCACCGGCTTGATGGACGAAGAAGAAACGCTCCCCTTAGGCGGATTCGAAACAGCCACAAGACCCTCCCATGAACGACCCGGCCCAACAAGCCCGGATGAAACACGTGCTATATCAGTATACAGGGGAGTGGGATGGCGGGGTACGAGCGCGCTAACGGCAAACCGAGAGCATCAACGATGTGCCGATCACGGAATGAGATCTCGTAATAATTGACTCTCGGTCATATTATTGAGGGGCATGACTCGCGTTCGTATGGTTGTAGGTGCTGGCGATGAACGACATTGACCTTGCTGTTCCGTTGATGAATGGACCAAGCTATGACCGTGCCTGCAGTCTTGTGCCTTCTGAATACGTTGAGGCATGGGAGTGGTTTCTGGGTGAGGAGCAGCGCGGCGGCGTTTGGACCAGCCTTCCGCACCACACCAAGGAAGATAGCCCTCAGTATCAGTATCGTTTGAGAATTGGCTCGGACTTCTTTCCCGTAACGCGGGATTCAGGGATCTTCTGGCCGGGCCAGGATCGGGTGAAGCAAGATCCCAATAAGATCTTTGCGCTCTCGGTCCATAACTCCAAAAAGAGCTTCTACACCGATGTGCCTCCGCTCTATTTGGACGATGGTACGTGGGTCATTAAGTACTCGGTTCAAGCGCCGGGTACCGTTGGTTTTCGAGACCAGAATTACAACCGTAAAATGCTCAACTGCATGGAATGTGGCGTCCCAGTCGGAGTCATATTTGCAACCGAGGTGGGCTATAAGGTGCTCGGCCTTGCGTTTGTTGAGCGGTTCGAGCCCGAAAACGGATGGTTTGTTCTGCACGGTCCTGTTCATAAAGGCGGACCGGATCCACGTTTTGCACCCGACATGAGTTATCTGAAGCGCATGCCCGTCGATATTGAGTTTGCCGGACAGGGTGCGACCGACGACGAAAAGGTCCGCTATGCGTTAAGGTGCGAGCGATTGGGGCAACAATGGTTCCGCAAGCAGCTCGTTGCCGCCTATGACGGCCGTTGTGCGGTGTCGGACTGCGGCGTCAGCGAAGCTCTGGAGGCTGCGCATATCGAGAATTACTCGGGACCCAAATCGCAGGTTGCCAGCAACGGCATTCTGCTTCGGCGCGACCTTCATTCCCTATTTGATGCTCACCTGATTTCGTTTGAGCCTGTTTGTGGTGAATATCGGCTGTGTGGATCGTACCTGCTGGATAAGACCGACTACGTTTCCTTTGCGGGTGCGACGCTAAGGCAGCCGAATGAGCATCAGTGGCGACCCAATACGGTGTTTCTTGAGGCCCATCGCATTGAGTTCGATCGCTCGGAAAAGAAGCGTGAAAAGGCGGGGCTTCTGCCGTATTAGCGTATTTGGTTTTGGCATTCTTTGACGATCGTGTCGTTTGATCGGATCGCGTGGCGATGCAATCTCGCGCACGCCCGTCGGTGCATGCTCTTCCTGATTTGTATAGCGAGAGGGGAGCGTGTATGAGCTGGCGAGGCGATGTCGCGATGGGGAAGTACGGAAAACTGCCGCGTGCCCTTATCGACAACAATATGTTTCCGAGCGTAGAGGTTGATTGCGGGTCGTTTGTCGTTGCCTGCCCTTGCTGCGGCTCGCAAATACCGTGTCTCGACATTCGGTTCATCGATGCGCACGACAAACTCAGTGACGAAGTGAGGAAACGCACGGGCGTTCATATGCCGGTGTATCCGGAGAAATGCTCTGTTTGTGGCCTCGATATCGTGTACGACGCCGGCGACGAGGGATAGGTGATGCGGAGGAGCTGGCTGTGAAGGCCTCTCCGTCTCTACAAATAAACCCCCTCACCGAGTTGCCTGTGGAACTCGGCGTGATGGTCGCGTGCCCAGGTAAAGAGCGCCTGGTCAAAGTCGGTGCGCGTGGCTGGGATGCCAAAGACGCCGGCAACTTCGACGCGAACAAACTCCAGTGCCGGCAGCTTGTTGATGGCGGTGAGGGCAAACGGGGACGAGGGCTCTTCGAACAGATAGCGGCTGCCTTGCAGCGCGTCGCAACTGGTGCACGTGTTGCCGAGCGACGGGGCTTTGGAGGCTCGCGCGCCTACGGGCTTGTAGCCGCAGCGCTTATGAAGGTAGTCGCGGATCTCGCCCGGCACGCAGCCAAGAGCGGGCACGATGGCGAGTGCGTTGGCGTTGGCCGTGTCGATGGCAATGTACCTGGCTTCGTTGGGCGCGTGCGCGATGGCGATGCTCTCGTCGTTATCGGTTCGATAGGGAATGCCGAAGGCCGCGACCGAGGTCTCTTTGTGACACTTCCAGCACTCGCGCTTGCCCAGTACTAGATATATATACGGCGCTGAGGGGTCGGATCGGTCAACACCGGGCAGCCACTCGGCAAAGGGCTCGGGGTTGACGCCGCTGGGTACATACCAGATCTTCTTGGTCCGGTCCCATTTGGCGCCCAGCGCCTTGGCTTCTTCTTTGTGCGAAAAGGGGACATCGAGCTCGGTGCGCATGGCGGCTCCTTGGTGCTGCAGGTGCAAGTGGCTCAAGGATACCGCAGGGCGCAGACATCGCGGCGTTTTGTTGAGAAGTTGCGGCTCGGATGGGTTCGAGACGCGTTGGTCTCGGCCTCGGTGGCTATTGACGCGGTTTTGTGCATGGGCAGGGTGGTTGCTTGGGCGGTTGGAGCTGCCAGCGGATTTGGCGACATAAAACAAAACAGCCCAGAGACATAGTCTCTGAGCTGCGAACATTTGGTGGGCGTTAGAAGATTTGAACTTCTGACCTCTTCCGTGTCAGGGAAGCGCTCTCCCCCTGAGCTAAACGCCCGATCAAGGGTGCGCAAGCGCGCAAGGGATAATATAACGGAGCCTGAACTCGGTGGCAAGAACATTTTTAAAAATCGCTTACATTGTGGAATTCGGGGGCTTTGTTATATCCATTTCAAAAGAGCCTGCTGCCGCGATTGGCTGTCGCATAATGCAAGGCCATTGCGGTATCGAGCTATGGAAAGACGCCTGCGGAATTGTCCTACCGATAAGCGGACAAGCCTCTAGCTGATGCCTTCGCCGTGGTAAGGTAAGCCGAATTGTTTCCAGGCTGTTTCGGGGGAGTGGAATGAGCAAAGAGTGTGTCGAGCAGGTCGAAGGCGCAGGGGCTTCGGTGCCGATGACCGATATATCGAACATTGATGTGCCCGAGGGCACCGACGAGCTCAGTCGCAGCACCCGCCGTGCATGGCGCGATCGCCTCAACGATGCGTCGTCGCGCAAGATGGCATTGGGCGTCTTGGCTACGCTGGTGGGCGGTTCGTTTTGGGGCTTCTCGGGCACCAGCGCGAGCTTCCTGTTCGATACCTATCACGTTGATACCCTGTGGCTTATGAGTGTGCGCCAGATTCTCGCCGGTCTGCTCTTTATGGCCGTGGTGGTCACGCGCGATCGCGAGCGTCTGGTTAAACTCTGGACCACGCCCGCCGACCGCAAGCAGCTGTTGCTCTTTACCGCCTTTGGCCTGCTGTTCAACCAGTTTTGCTATCTTTCGGCCGTGCGCCTGACCAACGCCGGAACCGCGACGGTCCTTCAGTGCCTGCAGCTGGTCATCATCATGGGATACACCTGCATCACCGATCGCCGCAAACCGCGCATGCGCGAGGTTATCGGTATCGGCCTGGCCCTTGGCGGCACGTTTTTGATCGCCACCGGCGGCGACCCCACGAGCCTGAGCATCTCGCCGCTCGGTCTGGTGGCGGGTCTTATGTGCGCGGTGAGCGCCACCTGCATGGCGGTGATTCCCGCCAAGATTCTGCCCGAATACGGCAGTCCCATCGTTACGGGCTCAGCCATGCTCACGGCTGGTATCATCACCTGCACCATCGTGCAGCCTTGGGCCCATATGCCGGCGCTCGATGCCGCCGGCGTCGAGGCACTCGCGGTGTTTGTGGTCGTGGGCTCGTTTTTGGCGTACATGCTCTATATGCAGGGCGTCAAGGACATCGGCTCGGTGCGTGCGAGCTTGATCGGAACCGTGGAGCCGGTCTCGGCGACCATCACCAGCGCCGTTATGCTGGGCACGGTATTTTTGCCGACCGACCTTATCGGCTTTGCCATGATCATCGTGATGATGTTCCTTACGGTGTAGTTGACGCCGCCGCCAAGACAGAAAAGGTGTTGTGCCGCATTTTCGCCAATTGATGTCCGTGTCTGGAGTTTAGCTGTCGATGCTCAAAATGCCATAAACTAGTAACGTTATGGACTTTTTCATTGCGACTCAATTGCGAGGATTTCTTTATGGCTGGTAATCACTTTAAGGGCAGCGATAGCGGCCGCCCTGCAGTTCCGCCGCGTCCGAACGGGGCTGGTAAGGCCGGCACGCCGGGCGGCGCTGGACAGGGCGGTTCCGGTAAGCGCGTGTCCCCGGGCGAGACGGCGATGTTTACCGCTCTGTACGAGCAGTCTCAAAAGGCAAAAAAGACCGGCCGTGCAAGAGGGAATGTCTTTGCGGGCGGTGCAACCTCCGCGTCGCAGCCGAGCGGGGCTCCTTCGGCACCTGCGAACAACGCAGGTGCCGCCAACGCCGCGAATGCCGCCGGCAACGTTAATGCCGGCAAGGCCGACAACAATACTCCCTCTGCCGGTGGCGCGGGGCTTACGGGTAACCTTGGCACGATCTACACCGGCGCCTCCGAGACTGGCACGTTCGCCCGCCTGGATGATAGCGGTGCCGAGTTTGCGGGCTCGGGTTCCAAGGAAGATTATTACGATTTTGGCTTGAACTACGGTAGCGACGCTTCGTCGAGTTCGACCTCTGACGGTCTGGTCCGTCATCGCCATCGCAAGGGCGAGCGCAAAAAGCGTCACACCGGCGCCATTATTGCCGCTGTAGTCGCGGTGCTTCTCGTTGCGCTTGGCGCAAGCGGCTTTATGCTGCTTAACTCGGCAAAGACCGTAAAGAGCGAAGCGAAGGAGGCTGTCGAGATCGTCGGTGGCCTTAAGGACAAGGTCACGTCGGGCGATTTTTCGACGCTGCCTGACGACGCGAAGAAGATCGATGAACTCTGCGACAGCATGAAGGCGGAGACCTCGAGCCCGCTGTGGACGGCGGCATCGTTTATCCCGGTGTATGGCAGTGACATCAACGCAGCCCGCACCATGATTGATGCCCTGTCCGATGTCTCGAGCAACGCGCTGGTTCCCATGGCCGATAACCTCTCGCAGGCCACGCCCGGCAAGCTGTTCCAGGACGGCATGATTAACGTGTCCGCGCTGCAGGCGGTCGCCGATTCGCTTTCCAGCAGCTCGAAGGTGTTCAAGAGCGCCAACGAGAAGGTTCAGGGCATTGGCGATACTCATATTTCCCAGGTGACCGAGCTGGTCGATAAGGCCAAGGACGGCTTTGCCACCCTCAACGGCGCGGTTGACGCGGCGGAGAAGGTCGCCCCCGTCCTTCCCCAGATGCTCGGCGCCAACGGCCAGACGCGCAACTACCTTATGTACGCCATGAACAACGTCGAGATTCGTGCTTGCGGCGGCTTTGGCGGTTCGCAGGGCCTGATTTCGGTCACTGACGGCCAGATGTCGATTGGCGAGTTTGTTCCCCGCATTGGACTCAGCGAGGATGAGGCAGTCGAGAGCGTCGACGAAGAGGATGAGGCGCTGTTCGGCAACCACAGCAACCTGTACAACTCGGGCAATACCTATTCGCCTGATTGGCCCCGCAACTCGCAGCGTGTCGCCGCGCTGTGGAAGTCCCAGTATGGGCAGGACGTTGATGGCGTCGTCGGCATCGATCCGGTGTTCTTGCAGTACCTGCTGGGCCTTGTCGGTAATGTCTCGCTGCCTGATGGTACGGTCGTCGACGGTACCAACGCGGCGAAGGTTCTCATGCACGATGTGTATTGGAACTATCCGGTCGAGGAATCGGACGGCATCTTTGCGGCTGTTGCCAGCGCCGCCTTCGACAAGATTCTCGGTGGCATCGGTGACGTCGACGTTACAAAGCTTGTCGGTGCATTCGAGCGCGGTGCCGAAGAGGGCCGTCTGATTGCTTGGATGAGAAACGATGATGAGCAGAATGCCATCAAAGAGACGGGCATTGACGCTTCGCTGCCCGATCCGGATGATCCGAGTGCCGATCCCGTTGCCGGCGTTTACTTTAACAACCTGAGCTTCTCCAAACTCGACTGGTATCTGAACGCCGACACGCAGATCGGCCAGGGCATCAAGAACGGCGACGGCACGTGCTCGTATCGCATCACCGTTACTCTGACGAACATCATGACGCAGGAGGAGGCAGGCAAGCTGCCCGACTACGTTGCGGCGAGCGCACCCGATGCCGCGCGTGACGACGAACGCCTGAATGTCTCGTTGTTTGCCCCGACGGGCGGCAACATCAGTGACCTTACGGTTGAGGGCACACAGTTTGGTCTTGGCGCCGCTACGTGGCATGGAATCCCCTTCTATTCGGGCACCGTTGACCTGCATGCTGGCGAGACGACGACGATCACGTATACGCTGACCACGTCGGCCGAGGCGGGGGACAAGCCGCTTACGCTGCGTCAGACTCCTACATGCCAGGCGGCTCGCGACAGCGCGTCGGCGTAGGGTTTTTCTGGTAGCGCAGATAATCGAGTACCATTTTGGGGCGGACAGGCAATCTGTTCGCCCCTATTTTGTAAGGAGAGCGCATGAAGTACTTTGGCACCGACGGCTTTCGCGGTGAGGCCAACGTTGGACTGACGGTAGAGCACGCTTATAAGATTGGCCGTTTTGTGGGCTGGTATTACGGTGTCAACCGCGAGCGCAAGGCGCGCGTCATCGTGGGCAAGGACACGCGTCGCTCGAGCTATATGTTCGAGGCGGCGCTGGTGAGCGGCCTGGTCGCGAGCGGTGCGGACGCCTATATACTGCACGTGATCCCGACGCCGGGCGTGGCACATCAGACCGTGGAGGGCTGCTTCGATTGCGGCATCATGATCAGTGCGAGCCACAACCCGTTTTGCGATAACGGCATTAAGCTCGTCAACAGCGACGGCTTTAAGATGGACGAGGACGTGCTGGAGCTCATCGAGGACTATATCGATGGCAAGAGCGAGGTGCCGCTGGCCACGGGCAACCACATCGGTGCCACGGTGGACTACATGCAGGGTCGCAACCGCTACATTGCTTCGCTCATTGCAAGTGCGAACTTTTCGCTGCAGGGCGTCAAGATCGGTATCGACTGCGCCAACGGCTCGGCTTCCTCGGTGGCCAAGCCGGTGTTTGACGCGCTCGGTGCCGACGTGCGCGTGATCAATGCCGCGCCCGATGGCTTTAACATCAACGTCGACTGCGGCTCCACGCATATGGAGCGCCTGCAGCGCCACGTGGTGGAGCAGGGCCTGGACGTGGGCTTTGCCTACGACGGCGATGCCGACCGCTGCCTGGCCGTGGACGAGCGCGGTCGCGTGGTCGACGGCGACCAGATCCTGTACGCTGTCTCTTATACACATCTGACGCTGCCGACGACTCCTTACGTGTAGAT
>URNK01000025.1 GCA_900549195.1 uncultured Collinsella sp. | reverse complement strand
ACGAGATGAGCGCTAGTCTCGTGGGCTCGGAGATGTGTATAAGAGACAGGCCAAACCACCACACGGCGGGGCATGCATGCGAGCAACGGCTGCAAAAATCGCAGCTTGAGCTGTTCTTCTACATCGATCTTGGGCATGAATATCCTTACCGTATCTGCAGTTACTTAATCTTCGCCAGCACATCCTGAAACTTGGCGTAGTTGACCTTGACGCCGTCATCCAGGTCGATCTTAATCATCTGGTCTGCCAAGTGGTGCAGTTTCTCCTCGTAGGCAATGGTCTCTTTGAGCTGGTCGTTGAGCTTTTTGATGCGCTTATCCAAGCGCACGCGCTCGCCGCGCTCGGCACTGACAAGGGCATCGTTGGCATACCCAATCTGGGCACGGTAGCGCTCCTGCTGCTCATGCACATAGTCGGTGCGGATGCGAGCCAACAGGTCAGGCTGGTAGCGATGCATGTAAACAAGGCACTTGAAGCCGTTCTTCTTGCCGCTGTCGAACAGCCAGTAGATGGGGCGTTTCTTATAGGTCTGGCAGTGGTCCTTATAGAAGTCCTTCAAAAAGTAGGTGCGAATCACCTCGCGCGAGGTGCCCTTGCCGCCGAGCGCCTCGGCAATAAAGGCCAGGTTCTGTTCGAGTGTCTCCTCGCCGTACGCGGTGCGCACAAAGTCGATAAAGTAACGCACGATGTCGTCGTCAAAGTACTCGTCGTCGGTGATGGGCAGCACGTTGTCGGCATCGGGCATAAAGGTCACGTGATCGGGATCGGGCACCTTGGCCAGATAGTCGTCGACCGTGGCGCCCTGGTCGGCCAGAACCAGACCGTCCACATCCAGCGAATAGCGACCGAACATGCAGCCCACGGCATAGCTTATGAGCGAGGTGATCTCGTCGCGCTTGGTGCGCACGTACTTGTTGCCCTTGTAGCTCTCAGGGATCTCGTCGGCGGTATCAAAGATGCGCGCCACCGACACGTACTTATCCTCGACCTCGATGGGCACCTCGCCCTCCATGTTGTAGATCTTGGCAAAGATTCGGTTGAGCTCCTCCTCGTTAGCGCGAAGCTGCTCAAAGCGAGCGTTAACCTCGGCTTTGCGAGCCTCGTATTTATCGGCGAGCAGTGTTGACATGGAACGCCTTCCAGGTAGTAGGGGATTAAAAACAATGATTCAAAGGGGCATTTTATGTGGTAGTCAAGCTTTTCTCACAGCACCCAGGAGGGTCCGTCCAACAACCGGGCACCATCTTCCTCGAGCGTATATTCACTCATCCAAGCCTTACCCAAAATGTCATACATAAAGAGCCAAAGGCTTACCCCATCGCGAAAGGTCCTCGTTGAAACAACGTAATTGGAGCCCTCAACCTCGCCTTCATACGACTCACACGACTCAAAACCGATGTAATCAAAACGACAGGTATCTCCAGGCTCAAGATTAGATACGACTGGCTTTTCCTCCACAATAATTGACGGAATTGGCCGGGGACCTACATTGGTAATCGAAACAATGAATCCGTAATCTTCCTCGAAACTGTCCACCTCAACTTGAGGCTTAGCCTTTTCGCTCCGAGACCTCTCTTCTTCTTGCTTCGTTTCTATGTCGTGCTGATACGAGACCACTGCAATAATGACTGCCGAAAACGTCCCGACTCCATTTAACAAATCCCCCGACGATAAAGAGTTGAGCAACGGAAGCGAGCAAATGCCGGATAGAAATCCAAGAAGAGCTTTAAACAGTAGCGTGAAAACCACTAAGCATGGAATTGAAACAGCCAAAGAAATAAATAGTCGGCGAATGTACCTCATGCTGATCACTCACAATAAGGGGTGACGTTTAAAATCCCAGGAGGTTTCAAACGAGTCCCAGTCGGTTTTTGACAGTTCGATAGCCAGTTCAGCCATGCTAGAGATACGGCCCTCTTCACCAAGGCCAAGAAGCGGCAGCCTTGACACAACGCCCGCATTACAATTAAGAGTTGGGTTAATCATTCTGAGCATCACAGATGCTGCGGATGAATTCAGGTAGGCAATTAGCGGAAGTAGGTTGTCATCTGCAATAAATGCGCAACTTCCAGCATGCTCAAACAGACTGTGTCCGCCGTTGACTCTAAACGAATTGCGATCGGACGTAACGTCTGACCAAGAGATCGACGGCCTAAATTGATCATCAAGGCTGACGGGGCGGAATCCTGACTGTTTTTTCATCTCCAGTTGGCCAGTGACTGAGAAATTCATAACGTTATCTCGGTTGCCATACCACTTGCGATAGCTACCACCTTTGTTACATGGATACCAACACGTTGTGGTTTGGACCTCGTTAATCGATGAGCACTCCCTATCAAACTTTGATAGTTGGACCTCCCACCAAGCTCTAATGAATAAGTCATTGTTTCCCGTTGTGATTCCAGCTTGAAGCGACGCGCGCGTACCAACAGCTGGATTTGATTTAAATGCAGATAGTATTCCGCCCCCAGCCCAGTAGGCTATTGGGGCGCCGGGGATCTGCTTGAAGATGTCGGCGTCGCGGCGGTAGAACCAGCCGCAGTCGGGATCTCGGATCGCCTCGAGCAGCTTGAGACGCTTCGCCTCACTACCGTTGATGTCGACGAGGCGCACGTAAGCGCCCTCGTATGCCGCGCGGCCGTTGTAGATGACATCGGCGGTTACGTTGACGACCTCGCCGCCGATGGCGTCAAATGCGCGGGGGCCGAGATGAGCCATCGAGACAATCGTCTTGCCCTCGATGATCGAAGAGCGCATCTTCTCAAAGCTGCCCAGGAACATCCAACTCTGCATGGTAACCATTGCGGCGTAGCCCTTATCCTCGACAAGGTTAAAACCGCGCTCGATAAAGCACGTGCAGAGGTCGCTCTTCACGTCGGGGTAGTTCTTCTTGATCCACTTGCTCATGAATGGATTAAAGCTGCTGCTGCCCATATACGGAGGATTCGCAACGGTGCAGGTAAAACGACGGGACAGCTTCTCGCAGATGGCGGCAGCGCTTTCGAGCTTAGTTTTGGCCGTAGCGGCAAAAAGGTCATCGGAACAACTCGCGGCGGCAGCCTTGAGCTCGTCGATCTCGTCCTCTGAGGGATTGAGCAGCGAACCGATCTCGCCCAAATGACTCAGCTCCTCGGCGAGCTTCTTGTTACCCGGCAGCTCGTCCTCCCCTAGCGGGATGCTCGAGAGCACGGCAACGTCGGCGCGAACGCCACGCCTAAAGAAGCGACGATCGTGCTCGCGGGCGCACATGGCAAGCGCCAGCTCCGCGATCTGAGCCGCACGGGGGTCGATCTCCATGCCAGCGAGGTTTTTGGTCAGGATGAGCTCCGGGATCTCGCGCTCGCGGTAGCCGCGCTCCTCGTACACGGCAAAGAGCAGCTCAAACGCATAGACCAGGATATGGCCCGAGCCACATGCGGGGTCGCAGAGGGTTATCTCCTCGGGGCTCGAAATGCGGATGAAGTCCTCGTGCTCAGTATCAGGCTCGATGTAATACTCCATGCGCTCGCGCAGCGAACTCCCCGGGTTGTTGAGCATCCACAGACGGCCGAGCGAGTTCTGGACCATATAGCGCACGATCCACTCGGGGGTGAAGAGCTGCGTGGCGGGCGCGATGTCCGCCGCCGCTGCTTTGCGTTTTGCCTTGAAGAACTCGTCTTTGACGTCAGCGTTGTAGTACTGATACATCCAGCCCAGAACGGTCACGCCCTTGCGCCAGTCCTCGTCAGCGAGAATGGTGTTGAGTTTGCCCACCACGCCGTCGGACATCATGAGGCCCTGGGGCAACAGCAGCTCCATGGCACCGCCCACGCGTTCAAAGACGCCCGGCAGGCAATCGGCAAGCTCCTCGCACTGAGCCATAAACAGGTAGCGCCACAGCGGTTCATCCAAGCCCGCCATCTTGAGCTCGGCTATGCGATCGGTATCGGCCGTCGCTATCTCCACGTCCAGTGCGTTCTCCACGGCCTCGCTGCCATGGCTGCCGTCCGCACGACTCAGCATGCGCATACGGCTGGGGAGCCATCCGCGCGCATCCATAAAGCGAATGGCCACGATGCGGTTGAACCAGGTGTAGGCCGCTCGGTCGCGCAGCGCCTCGTGACCCACCTCTGTCTGTATGCGCAGCAGCTCGTCACGCTGCACAACCTCAGCAGGACTTAGGGGCAGGCCGTTGACGGTCTCGGACCCAACGGGCGAAGGTGCAGGTTCGGTGACGCCGTAGCGCACCATCTGTGCCTCCACGCCTTTGATGAGCTCTGTACGGGCCCAGGTGCAGAAGCTCTTAAGAGCAGAATCGTTCATGGTTGATGAGCCTTTCTAAACGCCATAAACCACCGGTGCTCGCTTTGGCACCGGTGGCTCCGCGAGTTAGTTGATACGAATCTCGTCGTTTGCAGCGAGCTCCTGCATAAGGCGAGAGCGCAGGTCGTCCACGTAGCGCTCCACGTCCTCTGCGGACAAGAGGCGACTCGGCTTGGCCAAATCGGCGCGGCGCACGGTCTTGATCTTGCGCTGGGGCTTAGACGCGGGCACGGGCGCAGACGATGCGGCGCCCTTGTTGGAGATCTTCTTGACCACCTCACCCGTACTCGTGACCTCGGTGGTGCGGCGCTCGTTGTCCATTCGCATGCGGGCCTCATCCACGGCGTCGTATATCTTGTTGGTTGCAGCAACGATCCAGTTTTCCCAGTTTGCCGCGAGGGCGTTAAGCTCGTTGAGGCTCTGGACGCCATGGGCGCGGTTCTTGAACGACTCATACCTGGTGTTGGCGTCCGCGATGGCATCCTTGGCCTGCTTGACAAAACCTTCTTGGCTCTCGGCCTGCTTCCGCAAATCCTGCAGGTCGTTTTCGATACGACACAAGAACTCGTTGCGGCGAATGCCCAGGTGCTTTTTGATGTCTTCCTTGACGGGTGCCATCAACGGCTGAAGGTCTTTAATGCGGCCGTAGGGCTTTGGGTCTTTGAGGATCTCGCGTACCTTTGCCACGTTCTCCACCGCGTTGGGAATGTCATCGGAGGCATACTCGATGCCCTCGGTGCGGCTCAAGAAATCCTTGGCGTGGTCAAACGCTGTTCGTTGATTGGACTCGAAGAACTCAACCACCTTGTCAAAGTCTTCCTTGGCATCGAGCAAACGCTCCTCATGCTTGGTGAACGTGGTCAAGAACGCCTCGGCCTCGTTCTGGTCCTTAAGAACGTCGACCACCTCCGAGCGCATCTTCTCGCACTCGTCCTCACCGGGATACGGGTAGGCCGGCTTGATACCCGTGTAGTAGTCGCGTGCCATGGCGACGCACACCTCACGCAAGCCCTCAAGGCGCTCCTTGAGCTCGGCCACGAGCTTATCCTCGTTGGAGGGCACGGTCTTGAGATCAAACAGGTCACGCATAAGCTCGCCCGTGGCGCGCAGCAACCGGTCGCTCATGCGCACGCGCAAACGCACCTGGGCCTTATCGGCATCCTTACGCAGGAGCGACACCATGCGGCTGTCGTTAGCTTGAACCGTCTGACCGCCAAACAGCACCTGCGCGCGCTGCTCCACTACAAGCTGCGCCACCACATTTGCGATGTCAACCTCGCGCCAGCCATAGGGCTTTTGCTGGTACCTGCGCTGGATATCGCCCATAGCGGTATCCAGGTGGCGCTGGAGCTGAACTTTGAGGTAGTCCTCGACCTCCTTGAGCGCACGCGTGTTGCCCGCGTCCATGCCAGCGAGCCCCGCTTGAACGTTGCCCGCCAGAGTGGAGCGGATATCGGAATCGCTCGTGACCGGCGCGCCGATATAGTCGGCCTTTTCAAAGACCACATCGCACAGCTGCGCCAGCACTTGCTCAAAGACCTGAGCGGGTTTGGCCGCGCGGACCTCAATTATGCGGCCGTTGACCGCGCAACGTGCATGGAGTACGGCCTCGCTCAAAAGGACATCGGCCTCTTTCTCGTTATAGGCTGCCTCGCGCATCTTGGACTCGACGATCTGGCGCGTACTCGGCTGAAGCTCCTGGAGATTTCGCGTCTTGGCGTACTTGCGGATCTTGGCGGCGTTGACGAGCGTCTCCCAATAATCCGCCTCGTCGCTCAAAGCCACGATGGCTTTGCTCGAAGAAGCCAAGGCCAGCTCGGTATCGTCCGCACGGCCCAGATCGCTCGCCATAGTCGCCACGCAAAGCTCCATGCCGCCCATGCTGGCACCGTGGATTGAGCCGTCCACATAGCGGTCAAACGGAAAGTCGTTGGCCCCGCGGTTGAGTTTACGCGCGATGTAGATGCTGTCGAACAGGCGCTTTTTGATAGACTCGATCACCTGCGCGTTATCGACCGGAGTGCGTGCGATCTCCTGCGCTATCTCCTGCTCCTCGTCGGTGAGGAAGCTATAGGCATCGCCCTGGCGTGCCACGTAGTTCTCGCGCTCCAGGCGGGCAAGGGACTCCTTGACGCGGTCCTTGAGGGCGCGCATGTCCACGTCGAGGCCGTCGATCATGAAGATGGAGATGTTCTCGACCGTGGCCTTAACGTAGCCGATGTAACGAATCAGGTACAGGAGCTTGAGCACCTGAACGTCGTAGGGTTCAAGGCCCTTTGCGTCCTCGGCCGCACGGACCGCGCGGTCGACCACCTGGTTGATGCCGTGCTCAAGGTCTTTGGAGATAGTGTCGAAGAAGCACCAGAAAGGCACGAGTGCACCGGTCTGGTCATACTGGATGGCCTGAGCGCTCTCCTGGAACGCGCTCAGCATGGAGCGCTCGCCCGTTGACATGTGCTTGGCCTTGACACCGTGCTTGCGCACCTCGGTCATCACGTCGGGCAGGAGCTTAAACTGGTAGCCCACAAACGGGTAGCTGGCCACAAAATCCTTGGAGTTGGCGTAGCCGGCAAGGTCGGAGCGCGAGCCACCCTCAAAGGTAAAGCTGTTTTTGAGGACGGCGGCGTCTCGCTCGTAGACCTGTGCAAGCATATCGGCCGCCGGCGCGGTCTTCTCGAGCACACGGCGCTGGATGACCTCGTCCACGCTGGAGCTGGAGAGCGAAAGGCGGGTATTGAAGCGGCCCTGGATCTTTGAAAAGTCGTTGCCCACGGGCAGGCTCAGGTTGTCGATGGCCTCCTGGCTCGTAACCATCACCCACACGCGGCCACCACAGGCGGCACCCAGCTCCTCGACGATGGTCTGAAGGCTCAGCATAAGGCTTGGGTCCTTGTCGTTTGTAATAAACTGACCCACCTCGTCGACCATAAAGAGCAAACGGAAGTTGCCGCCGTGGGCCGCTGCCTGAGCGTCTACGTAGTCCTTGACCTTTTTGGCAAAGACATCGGGGGCCAAAACCTCATCCTCAGAACC
Organism: uncultured Collinsella sp.; assembly: GCA_900549195.1. Classification (GTDB taxonomy): domain Bacteria; phylum Actinomycetota; class Coriobacteriia; order Coriobacteriales; family Coriobacteriaceae; genus Collinsella. The sequence goes on along the minus strand of URNK01000025.1, from coordinate 7,203 downwards.
CTCGAGCCAGTTCCATGCGGCCTTTTCGCTCATGCCGAGCACGCTCTGCAGCACCTCGACCACGTCGTCCTCAAAGTAGCTGTAGGTGTCGCGGGTCTGGAGCCAGGACTCGCCGTTCACGCGCTCAAAGGCCTCGCGGAACTCCTGGGTCTTGCCCAGGGAATCGATGTAGTCCTCGAGCTTTGCAAGCTTGAGGTCCTCGCCGTAGAAGCCGCGCGCCTCGTAGAACATGCGCTCAAAGCCGCGAAGCAGCGCCGTGGGAGCCGTATCACCCTGCTTCCACTGGCCCGCCTTGCTATCGATGTTAAAGAGGATGGCCTGCGTGGGCACCGAGCACGCGCGCTCCATGGCAGCCGCGACCATGGGGTCGACGATTTTGCCGTCAAAGTAGCGGATGGCGCTCTTGCCACCGATCTGGCGATTCTCGAGCAGGTAGCTCAGCATCTTGAGGAAGTGTGATTTACCGGAACCGAAGAAGCCACTGATCCACACGCCGATCTTGTCGGTGCGCACATCGATGGCATCGCCGTATGCCTTGAAGAACGTGGCAAGGTGCCCTTGCAGCTCGCGCGTCACCACGTACTCGTCAAGCTCCTGGCGGATGGACCCATCTTTTGAATCCTGGACCTTGACCACGCCGTTGATGGAGCGGTTGATGTCTTTTGCAAAGAGGTCGCGAATGATCGTGTTGTCCATGGGTGCTCCTTTGGGTTTGGGAACGTATGGCAAAGGGTTGTTGCCGGCGGCAGGGACTTGCCTGCGGGGAGCCGTGCTTACGAGATATCGATGGCGCGGTAGTAGTTATCGGCTGGCAGGCGGTTAAAGAGCTGGAAAGAAGAGCCGTTGAAACTGCCCGGATAGGTGGCAACCACAGGCACCTCATCAAAATCCGCAAGCATGCAGTGGAGAAGCGTGTGCATGCGAAAGAATGGGAAGACCTCGCCCGCGCCGGTGAGGAGAACGACGTCCCCAGGCGCGTGCGGCTCGGTCTGCTCAAGGATGTACGCGGCGACTTTCTCGGGCGAGGCGAACTTGGCCACGTCCTCGAGCACGCGCTGGGTACCGCGGCGCTCCTCTTGGCGTGGGATGGCCTTAAGGACACGGCGCTTTTCGAGAATTGCCAGCACGGCGTCGTAAAGGTTCACGACCTTGAGCGTGCACGGAAGCTTGTCGGCCTCGGCATCGCGTGAAAGGGTGTCAAATAATGCACGCGCCTCAAACTCCAGCGCGGGGTCATAGCAAAAGGTGTGGAAGCCGATCTCATTGCCTATGCCCTTGTTGGCCAAAAAGTCCTCGCTGCACAGGCACTCGCGCAGAAGCTGCGCACGGCGCTCAAATTCCTGACAGGCGCGCTTGGAGCGGGCATGCGCCGCCACGACGCTCTTGCGGGAATGGATGCCGATATTGGTGGTGAGATCGGTCGCCGGGGTGATAACAGGGTCGACGGCGCTTTTGACGGGAGCCACGCTACATCACCGCCCTGCCGGTAAGGGCCGCGATAAGCGACTGCTCGCCCAGCTGAACCAAGGCTCGCTCGACATCGGAATCGAGGAAGAGTGGTGACAGGCGCTCGGACTCCGGGCCCAGGCCCTCGCCGATAAGGCCGGCATGGCGGAGCGTCTGGCGGAGCGAGCCCTTAATGCGCTTGACCGTGGCCTCAGTCCAGCGGGCCGCGTCCGGATACTCCGTGGTAAAGCGTGTCATAAAGGCGTTGAGGTCAACCGCCGTAAAGGCATAATCGAAGTTTTGTAGGCGCTCCCCTACCTCGTCGAGCACGAGCTCGCGCACGATATCGTAGCGGCAGATCATGCTGTAGAAGATGGCCTGGTCCGCCTGCGTGGGAGTGCCGGATGCCATGAGCCTGGTTAGGGATGACGCAGCCTCGACGGCGGTTTTGGGGTCGATGCCGCGCGCGGCGCATACGGCGTCCGTGGGCACCATGGCGTCAAGGCGGCGAAGGCACACGGTTGCGCGGTTGGCGACCATGCGCTCCGTGGGATATTGAAAGAGGTTCTCGCTCTTTACGCGTACAATGACCTGCTCGTCGCTTGCGCCCTGCATACGAAGGGCAGCGACGATGCGCATCTCATGCGGGAGGAATTGCTCGCGGGTGAGCACCCCCCCCCCGAACGCTTTTTGTGGTTACATCCACAGTACACGCTCCAAGGGTGTCAAAGGCTGTCACAAGTGCGCCGCAACCCGGCGGGCAGGCGCGGCGCACATGACAATAATCATACCTGTTGGTAAAAAAGTTACCACGCCCAGAGTGTCAAATGTTGAGCAACAAAATTTAATCCGGTTAACGGTCATTTTCGCAGCTTAGAAACTTTAACGAGGTCGCCCCAAATCAAACTTGCCAGACAACCGCGCTTACGAATGCAGGCACGCACACGCCCAACGCCACCCTCCGCTATATTCAACATAGAGTTATACACATGCTTCTATGTAAGGAGTTTCGTATGCCTGTCGTAAAGCCTATTTCTGATCAGACGCGCGCGCTAACTACCATTCAGGAACGCGAAGATCACATTCAACGTACCATCGCTCATGGTTATGACGACCTCACCAACGGTCGTGTGCGTCCTTGGAAGCAAGCAAAAGCCGAGGCAGATCGGATACGAGCCATCAGATAAGGCCCCTCCCCCATGTAACCATCCTGTAAATCATAGCGGCGCACTCGAGTTTTACCGTGATGCGGTCGCGCCTGGCGCTCCACTGTGCTAAAGTATCCCGAACGTTCAAACGACTACGAGGGGGAACTAGAAGATGGCACGTGTGCACAACTTCTCAGCTGGCCCGGCCGCACTGCCCACAAGCGTGCTCGCCGAGATCGCCGACGAGATGATGGACTACCGCGGTTGCGGCATGTCCGTGCTCGAGATGAGCCATCGATCTAGCATGTACCAGCAGATCATCGACGACGCCGAGGCAACCCTGCGCCGCCTGCTGAGCATCCCGGACAACTACCGTGTTCTGTTTTTGCAGGGCGGCGCCACGTTGCAGTTTGCGGGCATCCCGATGAACCTCATGCGCCGCGGCCGCGCCGGCTACGTCGTGACCGGCAACTTTGCCAACAAGGCGTACAAAGAGGCCGCCAAGTACGGCGATGCCGTGCTGCTCGCGAGCTCCGAGGACACCAACTTCGACCGCATCCCCAACATGGCCGACATCAACGCGCGCATTGCCGCCGAGGCCGCGGGCGGCGGGCTCGACTACGTCTACATCTGCCAGAACAATACCATCTTTGGCACCATGTACCACGAGCTGCCCGATTGCGGCGATGTACCGCTGGTCGCCGATGTCTCGAGCTGCTTTCTGTCGCAGCCGCTCAACGTTGAGCGCTACGGACTCATCTACGCCGGCGCTCAGAAAAACGCCGGTGCCGCGGGCGTGACCGTGGTCATCGTGCGCGACGACCTCATCGCAGATGGCCCCGCCTTTGCGCAGACGCCGCAGTACATGGACCTTAAGACCCAGGCCGCCAAGGGCTCCATGCTCAACACGCCCAACACCTTTGGCATCTACGTGTGCGGCAAGGTGTTCCGCTGGGTCGAGGAGACCGGCGGACTTGCCGCCATGGCCGAGCGCAACTGGGCCAAGGCCAACCTGCTCTACGACCTGCTCGAGCACAGTGTGCTGTTCCATGGCACCGCACAGGCCGACAGCCGCTCCATCGCCAACGTCACCTTCCGCACCGGCGACGCCGACCTCGACGCGGCCTTTGTCGCAGGCGCGGCCGAGCACCAGATTCAAAACGTCAAAGGCCATCGCCTGGTGGGCGGCATGCGCGCCAGCGTCTACAACGCCGTAACCATGGAAGATGTGCAGGCACTGGCCTCGTACATGAAGGACTTCGAAGCGCAGCATAGTTTGAGTCCGCGATCTAACTAGCCCGCAACGCGCGGGCCGACCAGCCACTTCAAACCACCTGTTTAAACCAAACCTGCTAAGGAGTTTTTCATGCGTAAGATTAAGACCATCGACGACATCACCAAAGACGGCAAAGTCGAGTTTGGCGAGGGCTACGAATTTGTGAGCACCGCCGAAGAGGCCGACGCCATTCTGATGCGCTCGACTGACCTGCACGGCTACGAGCTGCCCGAGGGCATCCGCGCCATCGCCCGCTGCGGCGCCGGCGTCAACAACATCCCCGTCGAGGAGTACGCCAAGAAGGGCGTCGTCGTCTTTAACTCCCCCGGTGCCAACAGCAACGCCGTTAAGGAGCTCGTCCTAGGCATGCTGGTGCTCTCGAGCCGCGGCGTGGTGCAATCGATGAACTGGGTGCGCGACAACGCCGACGACCCCGAGATCCAGGTCGATGCCGAGAAAGCCAAGAAGGCCTTTGTGGGCCGCGAGCTCAAGGGCAAGCGCATCGGCGTCATCGGCCTGGGCAACGTGGGCTCCAAGGTCGCCAACGCCTGCGTCGATCTGGGCATGGATGTCTACGGCTACGACCCGTTCATTTCCGTTGAGCACGCGTGGGTGCTGAGCCGCGAGGTGCAGCGCGTGGGCACGCTCGAAGATCTCTGCCGCGGCTGTGATTACCTCACGGTGCACGTGCCCAGCAAGGCCGACACCATCGGCATGATCAGCACCGAGCAGATTAACCTGCTGGCCCCGGACGCCGTGCTCATCAACTACGCACGCGAGACCATCATTGACGAGGACGCCGTTGACGCCGCCCTGCGCGAGGGCAAGCTCAGCTGGTTTAGCTGCGACTTTGCCACGCCCAAGACCGTCAAGATGCCCAACACGTTTATCACCACGCACTCGGGCGCAGGCACCGGCGAGGCCGAGGCCAACTGCGCCGACATGGCCATCAGCGAGCTCAAGGATTACCTGGAGAACGGCAACATCGCGCACAGCGTCAACTACCCCGCCTGCAGCATGGGCAAGGCGCGCGCCGCAAGCCGCATTGCCTGCCTGCATGCCAACGTGCCCAACATGATCGGCCAGATCACGGCGATCCTGGCCAAGGACAACGCCAACGTGCAGCGTATGACCAACGAGTCTGCCGGCGAGAACGCCTACACCATGTTCGACACCGACGAGCACCTGGACAGCAGCACCATCGAGGCGCTCAAGCAGATTCCGTCGATGTATCGCGTGCGCGTAATCAAATAGCGCCGGCTGATATGACGGGCAGTTCCCCATGTGGCCTGCCCGTCACTGACATTGAATGCCCGCGGGGGCGCCTTTCGCACGAGAGGCGCCCCCGTTTTTGTGAGCACTCCATTAAATGCACTGAGCCGCTTCTTGGCATACAATCTGTATGTTGACCTAACTATCTGTGAGGTGCCTATGGTTGATACAGATTTTGCTTGGCGGCTTACGCAAGGACTCGTGCGGATCGACAGTTCCGACCCAGGTGCGTATGAGGGCGAGATTGAACGCTATATCAAAGCGTTGGTTGAGGAACGGTTAGCGCAGCTGAGCCATCCGGTACTCGATGCCGTGCAAATTGCAGAGCTCGAAGCACTCCCCGGGCGCCGCAACCTTATGGTCACCGTGCCGGGACTGAGCGACGAGCCACGGCTCGTCTATATCTGCCATATGGATACCGTTATGCTGGGCGATGGCTGGGACGCGGACATTCCGCCGCTCGGAGCGATCGTGCGCAACGATAAACTCTATGGCCGCGGTGCCTGCGATATGAAGGGTGGCCTGGCCTGCGCCATTGCCGCACTGGTCCATACGCTCGAGCGCGTGGCGGCAGAAGGCGAGCTGCCCCGCCGTGGCTTCTCACTCATTTGCTCGGTCGACGAGGAGGACTTTATGCGCGGCTCAGAGGCCGCGATCGATGCCGGCTGGGTCGGCTCGCGTGAATGGGTGCTGGACACCGAACCCACCGACGGACAGATCCAGGTGGCGCACAAGGGGCGCACGTGGTTCGAGATTGAAATGGCTGGCGTAACGGCGCATGCGAGCCAGCCGTGGAAGGGCGCGGATGCCGTCGCCGCCATGGCCGAGGTCGTGTGTTCGCTCCGTCGCGCGTTTGTGGCGCTGCCCGCGCACGATGAGCTGGGGCCTTCGACCATCACGTTTGGCCAAATCGAGGGCGGATATCGCCCCTATGTCGTGCCCGACCGCGCCAAAGTCTGGGTCGACATGCGCCTGACCCCGCCGACCGATACGGCCGCCGCGATGCGCATGGTAGAGCAGGCCATCGCCGTTGCCGAAGCCGCGGTCCCCGGCTGCCATGGAAGCTACACCGTGACAGGCGACCGCCCCGCTATCGAGCGCGATCCAAGCTCTCCTCTTCTAGCCGCGCTCAAGCGTGTCGCCGATGACGTGACGGGGGCGGACACAACCGTCGGCTTCTTTACCGGCTACACCGACACCGCTGTCATTGCCGGCAAGACAGGTAACCGCAATTGCATGAGCTACGGTCCCGGGTCGCTCGCGCTCGCGCACAAGCCCAACGAATATGTGCCCCATGCCGATATCGTTCGTTGTCAGCAGGTGCTGATCGCGCTCGCCGATAACGTGCTCTGGGACGCGAGCGGCCAAGTTGGGGCATAATAAGCCGCGAACAAACCGACTCGTGCGTTAGGACCGCCCATGAAAGCACTTCCGTTTCCCTGCATCCGCCCGGCTCAGGACCGCGTGCTCGAGGCGCTGCCTGCAATGGGCAGCATCCTGAGCGGCAACGATGCTCTGCGCGGAGCCATTGCCGATGACCTGATGCTCAAGGACCCGGGTGCGGCGTATTACGTGTACGAATGCTCGGGCGAGCCGGGGCGCGTAACAGGTGTCGTGGCGATCTGCCCGACGAGTGTACTTGCGGGCGGCAAGGGCGTTGCCAGCGCTGACGTGGCCGCCGCTGCGCACGCGATCGCCGAACTCAAAGTTCAGCCTCGTCCCGTGTCGCTCGCCTACGAGGCCTCACCCGTCATGGATATCATCCTGGGCGCCGCCAAAGAGGGCGCGTCGCTCTACGCCGTCACCGACCCCGCGGGCATTACGCACCGCGCGTGGGAGGTCAAGCGCGAGGACGCCGTCGGGGCCATCCGCGCTATGCTCGACCAAGCACCGGAGCCAGCACTGGTCGACGACCCTACCTACGCTGCCGCGCTGGTCGGGGCATCACAGCTCCTGACCGACGATGCCCGTGCCGCCGGCACCTACACGGGCAAAGAGCCGTTCAACTTTGCCGTAGCTGTACTCTTCCCCGCCGCGCAGGTCAGCGGCGGCGTGCCGCAG
>URNK01000024.1 GCA_900549195.1 uncultured Collinsella sp. | reverse complement strand
ATCTACACGTAAGGAGTCGTCGGCAGCGTCAGATGTGTATAAGAGACAGGTGTGCGGCAAGGGCAAAATCTGCGGTTGCGATACGGCGCTCTTCTTTATGGACGCCAACTTTATGATGGGCTCGATGGGTTCCGTGGTGGGCGAGAAAATCTGTCGCACATTTGAGCATGCGATCGAGCTGGGATTGCCGGTTGTCGGCTTTACCGTTTCGGGCGGCGCGCGCATGCAAGAGGGCGTGACGTCGCTTATGCAGATGGCCAAGATTTCTGCGGCGGTTAGGCGCCACAGCGAGGCGGGCGGTCTGTATATCACGGTGCTCACTGACCCCACGACCGGAGGCGTAACCGCGAGCTTTGCAATGGAGGGCGATATTATCCTGGCCGAGCCCGATGCCCTGACGGCATTTGCCGGCCCGCGCGTGATCGAGCAGAACATGCACAAGCGCCTGCCCAAGGGATTCCAGCGCTCCGAGTTTTTGCTGGAGCACGGCTTTTGCGATGCCGTTGTTCCGCGTGGCGAGATTGCGCTCACGGTAGGCGAGCTGCTGGCGCTGCACGAAGGGCACGCGCCCGGCCTGGGGGCACCGCATGAGATCGTGCATACGGGTCGCCGCGGCAAAAAGTTGGGACACTTGTTCAAGCGCTCGGCCGCACCAAAAACCGCGCTCGAGATTGTCAAGCAGACCCGCTCGGCAGATCGCGCCACGGCAGGCGAGATGATCTCGCTGGGCCTGGATGGATTTGTGGAGCTGCACGGCGACCGCTACTTTGGCGACGACGCCGCTGTGGTGGCTGGCATTGGCTGGAAAGATGGACGCCCCGTAACGGTCATCGCCATCGAGCGCGGCACCACGACCAAAGAGCGTATGCGCCGCAACTTTGGTATGGCACATCCCGAGGGCTATCGCAAAGCGCGTCGTCTGATGCGCCAGGCCGAAAAGTTTGGTCGACCGGTTCTGTGCCTGGTCGATACTTCGGGCGCGTTTTGCGGCATCGGTGCCGAGGAGCGCGGCCAGGGCGAGGCGATTGCCCAGAATCTCATGGAGATGAGCGGCCTTAAGACGCCGATTGTCTCGGTGGTGACAGGCGAGGGCGGCTCTGGTGGCGCGCTGGCGCTGTCCGTGGCCGACCGCATCCTGATGCTCTCGAGCTCGGCCTATTCGGTCGTGAGCCCTGAGGCCTGTGCGTCGATCCTGTGGAAGGATACCGAGCGCGCGAATGAGGCCGCCGAGGCGCTTAAGCTCACGGCTCCCGACCTGTTGGCGCTCGGCATCATCGACGGCATTGTTGACGATAGGGGTCTGTCGCATGAGGAGATCGCCGGTGCCGTCATGTCCTCGGCATTTGATGCCTTCGATACGCTTGGGCAACTCGACGAGGCGACCCTCACAAACCTCCGCTACGAAAAGTACCGCGCAATCGGCCGGTACCGCACGATGTGACAAAGGGACAGTCCGCATGTCACATTGGGAAAGGGTTCCTGTGTCACAAGTTTCTAACACCTCGTTTACAACGACGGTCTCATCAAACGCCATGGCCGTGGTGGACTATCTGTCCAAAAGCATGATGTCGGCGCTGCCGTTTATTGTCTGCGCGGCGTTGTTCCGCACCGTCGCCGTCATTATGGGTGAAGGCATGCTGGGCCTGTGGTCTGCCGATTCCGAAATCTATCGCCTGTTCTACAGTTGGCTCTATAACGCCGGCTACTACTTTTTGCCCGTTTATCTTGGTTGGGCGGCCGCCCGCCAGCTCGGTTGCTCGGAGCAGCTGGGCATGATGCTGGGCGGCGTATTGATTGCGCCCGATCTGCTTAAGCTCGTCGATGCCGCATCGACGACGGGGGCATCGATGACTTCCGTGTATGGCCTGCTTCCCGCGCCGGTCAACGATTACACGACGACTGTTATTCCGGTTCTCATTTCGGTGCCCGTGCTTTGGCAAGTGGAGTGTTTCTTTCGGCGCGTTATCCCTAAGGCCGTGGCTTTTTCGTTCGTTCCGTTTGCGACCATGCTTGTCATGGTTCCGGTTTCGCTGTGTATTACGGCGCCGGCGGGTAGCTATCTGGGCATGCTGTTGGGCCAGCTTATGTTTATGCTTGGCAATTCCGGTGGCATCGTGTCGCTGCTCACGCTCATGGGGCTTGCCGCGGGCTGGGAGTTCCTTAAGATCGCGGGCGTCAGTAACGTCGTCCTATCGCTCGCCTATGCGCAGTTTATGAGTGTGGGAACGGATTCGTGCATCCTGATCGCCGCGACGATGGCAACGTTCGCCGTTTGGGGCATGCCCTTTGGCGCGTCGCTCCGCGTTGCGGATAAGGACGAGAAGGCTCTCATGCTGGGCTATTCGATCTCGGGTGTTCTTGGCGGCGTAAGCGAGCCGGCGCTGTACGGTTGCGGCTTTAAATATGGCAGGTGCCTGACGTGCATGGCCATTGGCGGCGCCGTCGGAGGTCTTGTTGCGGCCGTGGGCCACGTTACGGCCTATACCATCGGCATGACGAATGTCCTTATGGTCATTGGTTTTGCCACGGGCGGCATCCCGAACCTGCTGTGGTGCTGCGCTGCCGGCGGTGTGGCATTTGCGGTGTCTGCGGCGCTGAGCTACTGCTTTGGCGTGGTGCCGGCGAAGGGGCGGGCGACGGGGGACGGAGCCGATTTGCCCGAAACCTCGAAGAGCGTGGCCGAGGCAAGCGCGTAAACCTGTGCGACACAAGGACGATTTCTTTGCCACATTCTAAGGCCGTGGCCCGTGTGGGTTGCGGCCTTTTTGTATCTGTGGGGCAAAGTGGCTACACTACAATCCGTTTGAGCAATAGATATATAGATAGCACCGTGGGGGCGGATGTAGATGGTCGAGTGGATTGTTAAGCGTGCGCAGGGCGACCGTGCGCGTGTGGGCACGTTGACGGGCGTGGCGTGTATTCTCGCCAATGTGGCACTATGCGCTGCGAAGGGCGCAATTGGCGTGCTGTCGGGATCGGTTTCGATTGTGGCGGATGCCATGAACAACCTGTCCGATGCCAGCTCAAACATTGTGAGTGTGCTGGGCTTTAAACTTGCGAGCAAGCCGGCGGACCCCGAGCATCCTTACGGACATGGCCGCTACGAGTATCTCTCGGGTCTGGTCGTGGCGGCGCTCGTGCTGCTGATCGGCGTTGAGCTGGTGAAGTCCTCGGTTGAGCGCATCATCCACCCCGAACCTGTCGAGTTCTCGCTTGCCCTGGTGGCAGTCCTGGCACTTTCGATGGTCGTAAAGCTCTGGATGGCGGCCCTCAACCAAAAGCTCGGCGATCGCATTGAGTCCGAGACGCTGCATGCGACCGCGCAGGATTCCAAGAACGATGTCCTTGCCACAGGCGCCGTGCTGGCATGTGCGATTGTTTCGCAGGTGACGCACATCAATCTTGACGCATGGGTTGGCCTTGCCGTTGGCGCCTATATTGGCTGGAGCGGTTTTGAACTTATCCAGGATACGGTTAGCCCGCTTTTGGGCCAGACGCCCGATCCTAAGCTCGTCGAGCATATCCGCAGCAAGATCATGAGCTACCCCGGCGTCTTGGGCGTTCACGATTTGATGGTCCACGACTATGGCCCGGGCAGGAAGTTCGCAAGCGCTCACGCCGAGATGGCGGCTGAGGCCAGCCCGATGGAAAGTCACGACACGCTCGATAACATCGAGCAGGCGTTTAGGAACGAAGACGGCATGATTGTCACGCTCCATTACGACCCCATCGTGACCGACGACCCCAAGGTGGCGAGCATGCGTTTACGCATTAACGCCATGGCCCAACAGATCGATAGCCGCCTCTCGATTCACGATCTGCGCTGTGTGCCGGGTCCTACGCACACTAACGTGATCTTTGACTGCGTGCGTCCCTCGGATCTGCAGATGAGTGCCGAAGATGTAAAGCACGCGCTGGCACAACGGGTCGAATCGGAATATCCCAAGTCGATTGCCAAGATTACGATCGACGAAGACTACGTAGGCCATACCCACGAGTAGGGCTGTGCCGGCAAAGCAAGTTATACAGAAGGGGAGACTATGAAGAAGCTGTATCTGCTCCGCCACGGCCAGACGGAATTCAACGTCAAAAAGCTCGTCCAGGGTCGCTGCGATTCACCGCTCACCAATTTGGGTCGTCAACAGGCACAGACAGCCGCCGCATGGCTCAAGGTCCATGGCGTCGTCCCCGACAAAGTAGTCTCATCACCCTTAGGCCGAGCCATGGACACGGCAAGTCTCGTCGCATGCGAACTCCTCGGTCCGGATGCAGCAGTCGAGCCCTGCGAAGGCATCATCGAGCGCAGCTACGGCACCTTCGAAGAAGGCCCCCACGACGCCCTGCCCACCGACGTCTGGGACCCCGGCGAGGACCTGATTCCATTTGGCGGAGAAGGAAGCCATGCCCTGCAGGAGCGCATGGTAGACACCCTCACCAATATCATGGGCTCCGAGGGCATCGAAACCCTTCTAGCAGTAAGCCACGGCAGCGCCAGCCGCCAATTTATCAAGGCCGCAGCCCCAGAGGGCTTCGAGCTCCCAACAAAACTCCCCAACTGCGCCATCATGATCTTCGATTTCGATGAGGCAAAGCCACAAGCAGAAGGCGAACCGTCTCAATGCAAGTTCACCCTCCAGCAAATAGTGGACCCCCAACAAAGTAATTAGCTGAGCGAGCAGAGTTAAGCAGACATCAACGTGTCGTCTCCCGAGCTTGGCAGAGGGGCGGCGAAATATATTAAGTTTGTCGCGAGTTCCGCACGCAAAGGAAAGCACTTAATGTGCTTTCCGTCTTGCGCAGGACTGTAGAGCAGCAAACTTCATGCCCTCCGGTCCGCCCCGGGAGCCACTTCTAAGTTATCCCCCGGCATTCAGAAAATCTAAGTGCCAAAAAATAAGATTTTTTGACTCCGTGTTGTATAACCCGCCATTCGTGGGTACCATTCAACGCGTACGCAAACAAAAAGGGTTAATTCGCGTGGTATAACCGCGCGGCCCAAAAAGGAGGAGACAAGCATGTCGTCTTTGAAGCCGCTTGCAGATCGTGTTCTGGTCAAGCCCGACGAGGCCGAGCAGAAGACCGCTTCTGGTCTGTACATCGCCAGCAACGCCCAGGAGAAGCCGCAGCGCGGCACCATCGTTGCCGTGGGCGCCGGCAAGGTCAACGACAAGGGTGAGCGCATCCCCATGGACGTCAAGGTCGGTGACGTTGTCATCTACGGTAAGTTCGGTGGCAACGAGGTCAAGGTCGACGGCGAGAAGTATCTGCTGATGCGCGCCGACGACATCTACGCTGTCGTCGAGGCCTAGTCTCGTCAGAATCTCTGATTCGTCTTTGAACGCGCCCGCCGCATAGGACTCGGAAGCGGCGACGCGAGTCACATTTCTTTTGGAGGATTACCTACCATGGCAAAGAACATTACGTTCAACACCGATGCCCGCGCTAAGCTTGCCAAGGGCGTCAACACTCTGGCCGACGCCGTTACCGTCACCATGGGCCCCAAGGGTCGCTACGTTGCGCTGCAGCGCACGTTCGGTGCCCCGACCATCACCAACGACGGCGTTTCCGTCGCCAAGGAGATCGAGCTCGAGGACAACATCGAGAACATGGGCGCCCAGCTGGTGAAGGAGGTTGCCACCAAGACCAACGACACCGTGGGTGACGGCACCACCACCGCAACCCTGCTCGCTCAGGCCATCGTCAACGACGGTCTGCGCAACGTCGCCGCTGGCGCCAACCCGCTGGCCATCCGTCGCGGCATCGATAAGGCCGTCAACGCCGCCGTCGCCGAGATGAAGAAGCAGGCCAAGCCGGTCGAGACCAAGGAGCAGATCGCTTCCGTCGGTACCATCTCCGCCGGTGACCCCGAGGTCGGCGAGAAGATCGCCGAGGCCATGGAGGTCGTGGGCAAGGACGGCGTCATCACCGTCGAGGATTCCCAGACGTTCGACATCACCATCGACACCGTCGAGGGCATGCAGTTCGACAAGGGCTATGTCTCCGCTTACTTCGTCACGGACAACGACCGTATGGAGGCCGTGATGAAGGATCCGTACATCCTCATCACCGACCAGAAGATCTCCAGCGTTCAGGACATCATGCCCGTTCTCGAGGCTGTCCAGCGCGCTGGCCGTGGCCTGCTCATCATCGCTGAGGACATCGACGGCGAGGCTCTGCCTACCCTGGTCCTCAACAAGATTCGTGGCGCCCTCAACGTCTGCGCCGTCAAGGCCCCGGGCTACGGCGATCGCCGCAAGCGCATCCTCGAGGACATCGCCGTCCTCACCGGTGGCCAGGCTGCCCTGGACGAGCTGGGCGTGAAGGTCGCTGACATCACCGCCGATATGCTCGGTACCGCTAAGTCTGTCACCATCTCCAAGGACAACACCGTCGTCGTCGGCGGCGCTGGCTCCAAGGAGGCCATCGACGCTCGTATCGCTCAGATTAAGGGTGAGATGGAGAACACCACCTCTGACTTCGACCGTGAGAAGCTCCAGGAGCGCCTGGCCAAGCTCTCCGGTGGCGTTGCCGTCATCAAGGTCGGCGCTGCTACCGAGTCCGAGCTCAAGGAGATCAAGCATCGCGTCGAGGACGCCCTGCAGGCTACCCGCGCTGCTGTCGAGGAGGGCATTGTCGCCGGTGGCGGCGTCGCCTTCATGGACGCTGCTCCTGCGCTCGACGCTGTTGAGCTTGACGACCCCGAGGAGAAGATCGGTGTCGACATCGTCAAGAAGGCTCTGACTGCTCCGGTTGCTACCATCGCCAAGAACGCTGGCTTTGAGGGCGCTGTCGTGGTCGACAAGGTTGCCGAGCTGCCCGCCGGCCAGGGTCTCAACTCTGCCAACGGCGAGTGGGGCGACATGATCGAGATGGGCGTCCTCGACCCCGTCAAGGTCAGCCGCGTCACCCTGCAGAACGCTGCTTCTGTCGCCAGCCTGATCCTCATCACCGAGGCTACCGTCTCCGATGTGCCCAAGAACACTCAGCTTGAGGACGCTATCGCTGCTGCTACCGCTGGTCAGCAGGGCGGCGGTATGTACTAAGGCCGACAAGGTCTAGAACTCCCACCGGGAATCCGGGGGCGGGACGGGGCTTCTCTCCGGAACGTCCTCGGACATGCAAAGAGGCTCCGCATCGCGCTTCGCGCTGCGGAGCCTCTTTGCGTCCTGCGGAATGTTCCGGAGAGAAGCCCCGTCCCGCCCCCGGATCCCCTGCGTTTACGGCCTTGAGGTCGGCGTGGGCGGAGAATGTGGTTGATGGGAATACGTGTCCCTTTCGCTGTTTCGCGGCTTTGCCGCGAAAAGCGCGTTACTTTGGGATGGGTGGGGAACGTGGTTGTTGCGGCAGCTGATCCCCACCATAAATTACCCTCGGCATACTTGCGCGAACGATTGCTCGTGCTACACTTGCAATTGCTGTTTCAGGGCGGGGTGGAATTCCCCACTGGCGGTAAATCGGGCGGTGTCAAAGGGACGCCGTGGCGCAGGTGAGATGCCTGCGACCGAGCCGATGAGTCCGCGACCCGTGTGTGCGTTGGTTCGCATGCCGGCTGAACTGGTGAGATCCCAGTACCAACGGTTAGAGTCCGGATGAAAGAGGCAGGTGATCTTAATGTCTGAACAGTCGCAGCATATCCATTTTGAGAACACGAATAGGTGGAGCACCAAACAGCTCGTTACCATGGCGTTGATGTGTGCCTTGAGCGCGTTGTTTATGTATGTACAGCTACCCATTCTTCCCTCGGCGCCGTTTTTGACGTATGACCCGTCGCTGGTGCCGGCGATGGTGTGCGGGTTTGCGTATGGCCCCGGTGCCGGTACTGCTGTTGCCGCCATGGCGATCGTTATCCATGCACTCACTACGGGTGACTGGGTCGGCGCGCTTATGAACCTGGTTGCCACGCTGGGCTACATTCTGCCTGCGGCTATCGTCTATCAGAAGATGCACACCTACAAGGGTGCCGTGATTGGTCTGGTGCTCGGCGTCATTGCCGCTACGGTGCTGTCCATGGTCGCGAACCTTACCATTGGCGTTTGGTTCTGGTATGGCTCGGTCGATGTGATCGCCCCGCTCATGATTCCTGCCGTGCTGCCGTTCAACCTTATCAAGACCGTGCTCAATTCGGTATTGACGCTTGCGGTGTACAAGGCGGTCTCCAACCTCATCACGCCTAAAAAGGACCAGGTCAAAGGCCGCGCATGATTGAGTGTCGGGGCGTTTCCTTTAGCTATGACGGTGCCGCCCAGGCGCTTGACGGCATCGATCTGAGCATTAAGGACGGCGAGTTTTTCTGCATCCTCGGTGGCAATGGGTCGGGTAAGTCGACGTTTGCCAAGCATCTGAATGCGCTGCTGCAGCCCGATGCGGGCACGGTACGCATCAACGGCATGGATGCGTCCGAGCCCGAGCTGGTCTACGACATTCGTTCGACCGCGGGCATGGTATTCCAGAATCCCGACGACCAGCTGGTGGCAACGCTTGTCGAAGATGACGTTGCGTTTGGTCCCGAAAACCTTGGCGTGCCATCGGCGCAAATTGCGCAGCGCGTACGCGAGGCGCTGAAGGGCGTGGGCCTGGTGGGCTTTGAGTGCCACGAGACCCATGCGCTTTCGGGCGGCCAAAAGCAGCGCGTGGCGCTTGCCGGCGTGCTCGCCATGGAACCGCGCGTGCTCATATTGGACGAGGCTTCCTCGATGCTCGATCCGCGTGGACGCAAGGGCCTCATGAAGGCTTGCCGCGCGTTGCACGCTCGCGGCATGACCATCGTGATGATTACGCACTTTATGGAAGAGGCCGCCGAGGCCGATCGTGTCGCGGTGTTTCGGGCGGGGCACGTTGCCATGCTCGGTACGCCCGAGGAAATTTTGACGCGGGCGGATGAGCTTGCGCAGCTCAACCTGGATATGCCGGAGTCGTGTCGTCTGGGCATGGCGCTTCGTGCGAAGGGCGTGCCCGTTTGCGCGCAGGTACGTGAGGCGGATATGGTCGCCGAGATTGCGCAGGCTTATGCCGAGCGAAGTGGGGCAGGCATCGCGGGGCAGTCTTCCGCATCCCAGTTGGAAATCGCTGACGGCACTGTTCCGGTAGACAACGAGGGCAACGCGTCGGAGCCCGTCATCGAGCTATCCCGTGTTTCGTACAGTTATTCGCTCAGTCCGCGCGAGCGCCGCCGCTGGCATAAGCGCTCGGCCACTGCGGGCAAATCGAGCAAACAGGCTCTCTGGGGAAACGACCCCAGCAGCCCGTGGGCGCTGCGCGATGTATCGCTGACGGTGCGTCGCGGCGAGTTCCTGGGCTTGGCAGGTCATACCGGTTCGGGTAAGTCGACGCTGGTCCAGCATCTCAACGGTTTGATTCGCCCCCAGGAGGGATCCGTTCGTGCGCTGGGGCTCGATCTGTCAAACAAGAAAGACGCCGCCGCGGTTAAGGCCAAGGTCGGCGTGGTGTTTCAATATCCTGAGCGTCAGCTGTTTGCCGAAACCGTGGCGCAGGACGTGGCGTTTGGTCCGCACAACCTTGGCTTGCCGCAAGATGAAGTCGACCGTCGTGTCGAGTCATCGCTCTCGCGCGTGGGCCTCGACCTTTCCACGGTCGGCGACAAGAGTCCCTTTGAGCTTTCGGGCGGTCAGCAACGGCGTGTGGCATTCGCCGGCGTGCTCGCCATGGAGCCCGAAGTCCTGGTGCTCGATGAACCCATGGCGGGGCTCGATCCGGCTGCGCGCAGGGATTTCCTAGGGCTCATCGGTCGACTCCATCGCGAGGGCCTGACCGTTGTCATGGTTTCGCACAGCATGGATGACCTGGCCAATTGCTGCGACCGTATCGTCGTAATGAACGAAGGTGCGGTGTTTGCCGAGGGAACCCCCGCGCAGGTGTTTGCGCATGCCGATGAGCTCAAGTCGATCGGCTTGGGCGTTCCCGCCGCCCAGCGTATGGCGCTGGCGCTTACGGAGGCGGGCGTGCCGCTGCGTCGCGGCGGGCTCTATACGGTTGAGTCGCTGGCAGACGAGTTGGTGGACCTGCTAATCGGTCGCTCGGGCGGTCCTTCTAACGTCGCGGACATTGCTAAATCCAAGACGGTCGCGCGAGAGGAGGGCTGCTAATGGAGGCGTTTTCGTTTGGTAGTTACTATCCCGGCGATAGTGCAATCCACCGCCTGGACCCGCGAACCAAGTTGCTCTTGGGCTTTGTGTTTCTGATCACGACGCTCACAGTCAGCAGCTTCCGCGGACTGGTCCCGGTCGCAATCTTCGTTGTCCTGATCTATACCGTGTCCCGGGTGCCGTTGCGCCGGGTCCTATCATCGATGGCGCCGCTGCTGGCAATCGTCGTCGTGGTCGCGGTGCTCAACTTGTTTGCCGATCAGAGTGGGTGCATCTTGTGGCAGCTCGGCTTTCTGCAGATAAGCGAGGGCTCGCTGCGTTCTGCGGCGTTTATGGCGTGCCGCCTGACGTTGATGATGGCCGGCATGAGCGCCATTACACTCACCACGCCGACGCTCGACCTCACCGCGGGCTTTGAGCGCCTGCTCGCGCCGTTTGCGCGTGTGGGACTTCCTGCGCACGAGCTCGGCATGATCATGGGTATCGCGCTACGCTTTATGCCGCAGTTTGCCACTGAGATGAAGCAGACGGCCGATGCACAGGCAAGCCGCGGCGCGCGCGTGACGGGCGGTCCGCTCGGCGGCGTGCGTATGCTCGGCAGTGTGGCGATTCCGCTGTTCACGGGCGTGTTCCGCCATGCCGAGACGCTGTCTGCCGCCATGGATGCACGCTGCTATCACGGCGAGCAGGGCCGCACGCGCCTGCATGCGCTTGCATTTGGCCGCGGCGATGCGTTGGCGGCGGTAGTGACGGCGTTGCTGCTCATCTGCGTCATCGTCATCAATCTTCAACTTGTTTAGGCGCGATTCGGGCGCAAGAAAGGGGTCCCTATGACCGACAACGATCGCACGGCTCAGCTTGAGCGCGCCTGTTCGTATCTCAGGCGCATTCCGGCGTGGTATCTGGCCACGACCGATGTGGCCGACGGGCATCAGCCTCGCGTGAGGCCGTTTTCGTTTGCCATGGTCGATGACGGTAAGCTGTGGTTTTGCACATCGCGCGACAAGGACGTGTGGGCGGAGCTGAGTGCGAATCCCAAGTTTGAGCTCTCGGGCTGGAAGCCGGGGGAGTGTTGGATCGTGTTGACCGGCGAGGCCGCACTTGAGGACGACGCAGTTGCGAGCGACAAAGTGCGTCAAGCAGGCTTTAAGCACATGGTGGGCATCGGCGAGGAACACGAGAGTGCCAACGACGGCCGCCTTGCTTTCTTTTCGGTCCGCAACATTGCCGCGCGCTTCTGTGATATCGACGGCAGCGAGGAGCGCCTGGAGCTCTAGCTCGCACAAACCGGGCTCCCAAACTAGCTAGTACAGGAGGAAACGTGGATGGATTGAATACGGTGCTGGAGTATCTGACGTCGGTGCCGGCGTGGTATCTGGCGACGAGTGTGGACGGGCAGCCGCATGTGCGTCCGTTTTCGTTTGCGCAGATCCAGGATGGCAAGCTGTGGTTTGTAACAGCGCGCACCAAAGACGTGTGGCAAGAGCTGCTACAAAATCAGCGCTTTGAGGCCACGAGTTGGTGGCCGGGCCATGGCTGGCTCATCTTGCGCGGGCGTGCCGGCTTGGATGACCGGGCCTTAGACGAAATGCGCGAAGCCGGGTGGAAGCATCTAGAGCGCCTGGGCGAGCACTATGAGGGGCCTAACGACCCCACGCTCGTCTTCTTTAGCGTCGAGGATCCCGAGGCTTTTATCTGCAATCACGACGAATGGGTGCCGGTCGAGCTCTAGCCAGCTGGCTCATCCTAACAACTTGGTTTTCGCATGGGCGGGCCCCGTATTGCCCGGCGCCGTTAGGAGCGCCAGTCAATACGGGGCCCGCATTTATTTGTCAATTCCTTCAAGCGAATGTGTCGGGAATGTTTCAATGCATGAATATGCAAAAGATTTGCGTATATATGCATCTTTTGGTGCTAAAGTTTCAACCCACTTCATAACGACCGCTGCGAAATGCGCATCGGTGCATAAATCGCAGACAAGGAGTCTGATATGTCTTTGAAGGTTGGAATCGTCGGCGCGGCTGGATATGCCGGAGCCGAGCTCATTCGCCTCGTGCTCGGTCATCCCGAGTTTGAACTTGTCGCCATTACGTCCAACGCCGATGCTGGCCAGCCGCTGTCTTCGGTCTATCCGAGCTTTGCCGGCGTGAGCGATCTGCTTTTTACCACGCACGACGCCCCCGAGCTCAAGAGCTGCGATGCGGTTTTTCTTGCCGTGCCGCACACGGCTGCCATGGCACAGGTGCCCGCGCTCCTTGCCGCAGGCGTTTCCTGCTTCGATTTGTCTGCCGACTACCGTCTGAGCGATCCGGCCGTGTTCGAGGCGTGGTATGCCGCCGCGCATACGAGCCCCGAGCTGCTCAAGACGCGTGCCTTTGGTCTGCCCGAGCTGTTCTGCCAGGACTTAGAGACCGCTGCTTCCAGCCATGCCGCTGGCAGGCCCGTGTTGGTCGCCTGCGCCGGTTGCTATCCCACCGCAACGAGCCTTGCTGCCGCTCCCGCCGTGCGCGCCGGCTGGGTTGCCGAGAACGGTCCCGTAATCGTCGATGCTATTAGCGGCGTGACGGGTGCCGGTAAGTCCTGCAACGCCCGCACCCACTTTTGCAGCGCCGACGAGAACTTGGAGGCCTACGGCGTGGGCAAGCATCGCCACACGCCCGAGATTGAGCAAATCCTTGGCCTGACCGATCGCGTCGTCTTCACCCCGCATCTGGCACCGCTCAAGCGCGGCCTGCTCTCCACGGTGACGCTGCCGCTCACGCCGCAGGCCATCGACTCCCTGGCTCTTGAGGATGTCGTCGACTATTACAAGCAGTTCTACGCTGGACGCACCTTTGTGCGCGTGCTCGACGCCGGCCAGCAGCCCAAGACGGCTTCGGTCGTCGGAACCAACGCCGCCCAGATTGGCCTCGCGCTCAACAAGCGCGCGGGCGTTCTGGTGGCGACGGGCGCCATCGACAATCTGTGCAAGGGTGCAGCAGGCCAGGCGGTCCAGTGCGCCAACATCGTCTTTGGTTTTGACGAGCGACGAGGCTTGCCCACAGTGGCGTGCCCGGTGTAGCACATTCGATTGTTAACGATTTGGTAGTCGGGCATCGAGTGGGGCGCCACTCTTAAGCTGGTCTCATGATTACGACTGGCATGGCGCACCAACCGATGTCCGTTTTTTGTTTGACATAAGGAGTCATGAAGACGATGAATACCGAGCTGTTTGATATCAAGATTCGCGCCGTCGAGGGTGGCGTTACGGCTGCGGCTGGTTTTAAAGCTGCGGGCATCCACGCTGGGTTCCGCAAGAACCCCGAGCGTCTGGATTACGCGCTCGTCGTGCCTGATAAACCCTGTCCCGGTGCCGGCGTGTTTACCACCAATCGCTTTTGCGCGGCGCCCGTGCAAGTGAGCCGTGCCAACCTGGGCGGTGCCGACAAAGGCTACGGTATCATCGCCGGCGTTTCGGTCAACTCTGGCAATGCCAACGCCGCCACGGGTGAGACCGGCCTTGCATGCGCGCGCGAGACGTGCAACATCGCATCGCAGGTCATCGGCTGCGAGCCCCAGCAGATTCTGGTTGCCTCCACGGGTGTGATTGGCCAGATTCTGCCGATCGACACGTTTGAGACCGCCATTCCTGCTGCCTACGAGGCGCTCTCCGCCCACGGTGGCGCCGATGCCGCTCGCGCCATCATGACGACCGATACCCACTCCAAGGAGTATGCCGTTCGTTATCGTAGTGAGGCTGCGGGTCATGCGGGCAATGTCTATACGGTAGGCGGAATGTGCAAGGGCTCGGGCATGATCATGCCCAACATGGCCACCATGATCGCGGTTATCACCACCGATGCCCCCGTCGAGCCGGCGGCACTTCATGCCCTGCTGCTCTCGACCGTCAAGCAGACCTTTAACAAGGTAACGGTCGATTCCGACACCTCGACCAACGACACCTGCATCATGCTTGCCTCCGGCGTCGCTGCCGCGGATGCCGAGCCCATCGTCAAGGGTTCCGATGCCTTTGACGAGTTGGCATTTGCCGTGCACGAGGTGTGCGAGAGCCTGGCGCGCAACATCGCCGCCGATGGTGAGGGCGCATCCAAGCTTGTTACGGTCAACGTTACCGGCGCCGTGAACGACGAGGAGGCCGATATCGCCGCCCGTGCCGTTGCCAACTCGCCGCTCGTTAAGACTTGCATCGCCGGCCACGACTGCAACTGGGGCCGCGTTGCTATGGCGCTTGGCAAGTGCGGCGTGAAGTTTAATCAGGAAGACGTTTCCATCGACATGATGGGCATGCCTGTCTGTCGCGACGGTCTGACTGTTCCCTTTGACGAGGACGAGGCTCTACGACGTTTCGAGGCGCCCGAGATCGTGATCTCGGCCGACCTGGGCGCAGGCGACGCGGCAACGACCGTGTGGACCTGCGACCTCACGCATGAGTATATCTCCATCAACGGCGACTACCGTTCCTAGATTCCGGGCACGCTGCGCATCTTGCCGCGATTGCGGACAGCGGAGCACGGCGCGATAACGATACGAAAGACGAGGCAGATTATGAAATTCGCACGCGATTGTCGTTCGAGCGAATCCAACG
>URNK01000023.1 GCA_900549195.1 uncultured Collinsella sp. | reverse complement strand
CCCTCGTCGGCGACCTTGTCGGCGAGCGCGGTCATCTTCTTGCCGGTCTCGTAGAGCGCCTTACCGTCCTCGAGATAGCCCTCCTGGTCGAAATGCATGATCTCGATCTTCTCGGTTTCCTTCATTTGTCTCTCCTTTCTGGGGTTGTTTCCACATCCCCCATGCCAACGGGCATCAAACCCGCTTACATTCCGTAACACTCGGCCGCTTTGGCCTTAAGCGCATTGACTGACTCTTCGTAGCCCTCTGCCTTGACCTCCATTTGCTTGGAGACGGCATCGAGATACGGGTGCACGTCCCATGACTTCAGACGTTCGGCGATCATTGCCGCAATCGTCTGGAAGAACACGAGATTGGGAATTGCGCTGAGCAGCGGAGCCACCTGAGGCACCGCAACCTCGTGAGCCCTACCCCTGGGATGGGCCGTGAGCAGCACCGTTTTTGTCGTAACATTCGATAGCGCATCGGCGATATTCGCAAGACGCTCCGACCCCTGCGGATCGTCGACGATAAACACCAGATAGCCCGGAACGATCTGCATCTCTGGACCGTGAACAAACTCCTCGCCCTCGTGATGCATGGCCGGAATCTTGATGGTCTCGCTCAGCTTGAGCGCTGCCTCCTCGGCAACACCGTAGTTGGGGCCGTTGCCGACGACCATGGCGGGCGTGTGCTCAGAAAGCTCGAGCATGTGTTCTTGGACATATGCCTCGGCGGTCTTGCACATCACGGCATTGGCATGGATAGCCTCGCGCAGGTCGTCAAGACGCTGGGCAACGCCCTTGGCGTCAATCGTTCCGCGCGCCTGACCGCCGTAGATACCAAAGAGCACCAGGTACTCAACGAGGACCTCAACGCCCAGAGTCACAAAGTCCACCGACTCGACGCCCACACCGTAGTCAAGAACGATGTCAGCGTGCTCCTTGATGGGCGCCTCGACGTTTGCCGTGAGCGCAACTGCAGCCATATCGTGTGCGCGCATGTAATCGAGCGCCGCAATCGTATTGGTCGAATAGCCACTCTGCGAGACGGCGATGTTGAGCGCATGCTGCGGATAGGTGTGTTCAAAATCGACGAAGGCCTCGGGCGTCACAACGGACACCTGCATCTGCAGCGCATCTTGCAGGTAATCGCGGGTGCAATCGGCGGCATGGCGCGACGAGCCCGAAGCAACGACGCGCAGTGCGTCAAAAGAACCGGACTGGAAAATATCTACGAGCTGCGCTACCAGCTCAGACGAACGCTCGAGGTTCTCCCCCATACGCACATGGGCAAGCTGAACGTAATCGAGCATCTTCATCTTCTCACCTCGTTACAAATCATTAGTATTTGATACCAATCACAGTTACAGGTTATGACTTTTTGATACCTCTTTGTCGATTAATTTATCCCCTTCGGCGAACGGTCGATTTTGAGCCCTGTAAGGTTGTATATACAGCTGACCCAACGATCAAAACTGGTTAGTTTCCCAGCCGTTATTCACAAAATACCAGCTAGTACGTATAGGTGTAGCCGCCCGTATCGCCACGATTGAAGGACTTTACATACTCGATAGCCTGACCGCTCGCGTCATAGCTCACGCATTCCAAAAGCAAAACAAGATCGCCCTGTTCCAGTCCAAGGAGGCCGGCATCTCGTGCGCCCAGCGCTTCGATATCGAGCTTTTCCTGTGCCATGACTGGCTTTCGGCCCAGCATCTCATAGGTCTCGTACAAACTGAAGACCGACACGTCAATATCTTCGATGGTTGGGAACAGCAGGCAGGGAATCAGCGCCGTCTCAATCGATACGGGGCTACCGTTTATGCAGTTCAGGCGTCGAACGGAATAGAGCAGGTCGTCCTCGGCGATGCCAAACAGGTCGGCGTAATATGGCCCCGCATAACGCTTGGAACGCGCGAGAATACGGACGGACGGCTCGCCGCCCGAAGCACGGACCGATTCACGGAAACCGACCGTGCGTTCAAAAAAAGCAGGTACTTTCTGCGCCACAAAGGCACCTTTTCCCCGAACACGGCGAATCTGCCCGCGCCGAACCAGCTCATCGACAGCGCTTCGGATGGTCAAGCGTGTCGTACCAAATTCCTCGGCGAGGTCTTTTTCGGACGGAATCATGGAACCCGTGGGATATATACCGCGCTCGATACGTTCCTCGATGCGGCGTCGAATGCGCATATAAACCGGGGTGGCATCTACTGTTTCAGCCATTGTTCACCTGCCACGCTCCTCATGCCGTTCTCTTCGCCGTTATCGGCAAAGCGGAACTTTGTGGGCAAAATCACCGATTTGCAATGCTCCACAAAACGCATGTCCTTATCAAATTCGATCGAGCTCTCATAGAACACCGGCGTTCCCTCTTCTTGCTGGAGCAGCTCGGCCTCTTCGACGTTCAAACGCGAGATGGAGATATGCTCACGTCCATGCTCAACACGCACGCCACCTTCTTTGAGCAAGACATCGTAAAGGCTCTCGCACTCAAAATCGTGCTCGGTAAGCGATGGGCACAGGGACAGGTTAACGTGAGCCGTCTCGATTGACGCCGGCTCGCCCTCAATAAGTCGAACGCGCTGCATGCGAAGCAAAGGAGCGCCTACAGACACCCCAAGCTTGTCGGCAAGCGCCTCATCCGCCTCGATGGTCCCGGTGGAAACCAGACGAGAAGAGGGGTGCAGGCCGGCAGTCCGCACAGCATCGGAGAAGTTATACGTTTCCTGGAAGATGTTCAACGTCTTGGGAGGACACACATACGTACCCGATCCGCGACGGCTCTCGAGCGTTCCACAAGAGATGAGCCGCGTGATACCGGCGCGCAATGCTGTACGCGAAACGCCAATCTCTTCGCACAGCACGCGCTCGGCCGGTAGGCGATCGCCGCCGGCAAGCTGGTGGTGCTGGATATACCAAAGAATTCCCTCAACAGCACGATCTTTGGGGGGAATTGCATAAGATTCGCCTGCCATTGCACAGACTCCTCATTCAGAAACGTATGCCGCCAAAATTAGACCAGCCCTCCCATGGCATCAAATTCGGCCTTGATCTTCTCGGCAACATTCCGATACGACTTATATAGACTTGAATCGCGTTTGACTTCGTCGGTCATAACGGGAATCTCTAATTTGGAAACCTCGTCTTTTCCCGTCTGAACCGCCACAACAACGCCCATACCAAGACACATATTACGCTTGGCAGCGTTTATTTTCGCCGCCTTGGCAGGATTTGCCAGGATACGCTGGGCAAATTCCTGTTTTGAGACCACTTCCTCGGCCTCCGGATCGCCCGCCTCGGCCACTTCGCACTGCAACACGTCCGCATAGTCAAAAAACTTCGGCTCGCCGCCGCGCTGATGCACGGCCCACTTGCGACGCGTGGCATCCTGGTAGATAGCCGGCAAAAACGTAAACCGTGGCGGGTCCAAAATCGTATCCGTGATGGTAAACACATCGGGATCAAAGGCATCCTGCGGGTTTTTCTTCTTGAACAGACCCATATCAGCCTCCCGTACTCGCATTAAACAACTCAAGCCGAATATAGCACCAATTTCAAGCTCACGCTTTATCACATCGGTGCGTGGCACCTATGGCTCGCTCAGCGGAAGAGTTTACGGACGAGGGCCGGGGTGCCTGCTTTGTTTTGAGAAGTTCGCGAAGCCCACTTCTCAAAACAAAGCAGGCACCCCGGCCCCGCCGGCAAATAGCGGACACTCCGCATGCAATCTATGCAAACAAACAAGTGCGCTTAGCTATATTCGGTAAGGTCAAGCACGCTGTCCTTAACGATAAGCGCCGGCTCCAGAACGACCTCTTCGGCACGTCTACCGCCCCTACCGGCAAGACGCTTGGACATGCAGCCAAAAGCATGCTCCGCGAGGACACCAGGATCCTGCTCAATCGCGGTCAGCGCCGGCTCAAAGAGAACGTCGGCCGCCGAGTTGTCATAGCTTACGACCGAGATATCGCCTGGGATGCTCTTCCCCATCTCGTGCAAGCGCTTGAGCAGACCGAGGGCAATGTTATCCGAGCTTGCGAACACGGCGGTGGCGTCAGTTGCGAGCACCGCCTCCGAGGCCTCATATGCGCTCGGAATGTAGTACTCGCTCTCGAACTCCAAGCGCGCATCGATGGGCAGCCCCACCTCGCGCAGCGCACGCTCGTAGCCGGCAAGACGTTTACGACCCGTATTGGAACGGCGCGCATTAACCAAGCAGGCAATGCGACGGTGGCCCTGCTCGATTAGATAGCGGGTGGCCATATAGCCGCCCATCTCGTGGTCGAACATCACCTTGTCGCACTCGAGTCCCTCAATGGCACGGTCAACCATCACGGCCGGGATGGGCAGATGGCTGACTTCTTCGCGCAGGGCACGGTCGTCGGAGAACTCGTCACCCACGACCAAGAACACACCATCGACGCCACGCGTCACCAGCTGGCGCAGGAGCTCCAGATCGTCCTCGGCGCTTCCACCCGAGCTGGTAATAAAGAGCGCGTAGCCGTCCTCGCGGCAGCGCTTTTCCAGGCTGCCGGCGAGCGAGGCAAAAAAGCGGCTCTCGATATTGGGAACGATAAGGCCCAGCGTGCGCGACTCGCGCATGACCAGGCTGCGCGCGATCTGGTTAGGAACATAGTGGTTGCGCGCCGCAACCTCCTTGATGAGCTTGCGGTTTTCTTCCGAGATGCGACAAGGCCGGTTGTTAAGGACAAGCGAGACCGACGAAGGGGAAAGCCCCACCTCCTGGGCAATCTGCTTGAGGGTGACTTTGTTGCCCATCTCGCTCCTTCCGAGTATTCGCGCAATCTCTTGAAAGTATAGCGACCGTCCCTCTACCTTGATGATAAACACTTTACCAATCCGGTAGACGGCTGTTTTATCGCCGCGATTGGTGCAAAGCAACCTGACCCCTTTGCACCATGTGATGCATTGGGGTCAGGTTGCTTTGCACCAAATCCATCCGGGTGGGGTATATTGCATTCGATTAATGAAAACGACCACCATAAGGCGGATATTCGTATGCACGAGAATGACTTTTTTAACGAGGACCTGCTCTGCGCGCTCGCCGGTGTTGCCGGCGAGGACAACGTGCTCATGAGCGAGCCCATGCGCGAGCACACCACGTTTAAGATCGGCGGCCCGGCCGATGTCTTTGTCACGCCCGACACCGAGCAGGGCCTCGTCGCCACGCTCGATACCTGCTATCGCTGCGATCTGCCACTCACTATCGTGGGCAACGGCTCCGACTTACTCGTCGGTGACAAGGGTATCCGCGGTGTCGTCGTGGCACTGGGCGAAGGCTTCTCTAACATCACCGTCGACGGCACGCATGTTACGGCAGCAGCCGGCGCCTTGCTTTCCGATGTCGCCGCGGCTGCCGCCGAAGCCTGCCTTACCGGCATGGAGCCCCTCTCGGGCATCCCCGGCTCGGTCGGCGGCGCCTGCTATATGAACGCCGGCGCCTACGGCGCCTGCATAGCCGATGTTTTAGAGTCCGTGCGCGTCTATAAGCCCGCCCGCGCGCTCGACGACGGCACCCGCGGCAGCGGCAATATCATCGAGTTCGATGTCGACGAGCTTAACCTGGGCTATCGCAAGAGCCGCATCGCCGACGACGGCTTTATCGTGCTCTCTGCCACCTTTAACCTCGCCCCGGGCAACGCCGCGATGATCAAGGCCGACATGGACGACTACCGCCAGCGCCGCGAGGACAAGCAGCCGCTCGACATGCCGAGCGCCGGCTCCACTTTCAAGCGCCCCGAGGGCCACTTTGCCGGCAAGCTCATCATGGACGCCGGCCTGCGCGGCCATGCTATCGGCGGCGCCCAGGTGAGCGAGAAGCACTGCGGCTTCATCGTCAACGCCGATCACGCCACCGCCGCCGACGTCGACGAACTCATCCGCGACATCCAAGCCAAAGTCAAAGAGCAGTTCCACGTAGACCTAGAACCCGAAGTCCACCGAGTAGGCGAATTCCTCTAATAAAAAAGAAAGCCCCGAAAGGGAGAGGCTTCGTAAAGAAGTCCTCTCCCTTTCGGCTTTTGTAATTCTCCACTTATGATTGAATTGGTAGGTAAAATCATAAGTGGAGAATTACAATAGGGAAGGAGGGCTTGACTATGGCGAATGGAAATGCAGCGACTATTCTCGGCTCGGCTCGGCTCGGCTCGGCTCGGCTCGGCTCGGCTCGGCTCGGCTCGGCGGGAGCATAGCGCCGCTTTTTCAGCGTTTCAAGTCTTATTTCATACAATTAATAACGATCCAGTTGCCGAAGACAGGGCGCATCATGCCTTGGCTTCGGCTTTTTGCGTTTGCCGGAAGGATGGTGGCTTGATATTGAAGTCCTAACCGCGACCGTCAAATCTTTCTTTTCCGGTTAAACCTTCTATCTTCTCCGGCGTGTCCGCTGTCAGAGGAAGTAAATAGCAGACAGATTTATTTTGGAGGAATGAAAATGAAGAAAAAGCTTCTAGGCGTTCTGCTTGCGTTGTGTCTCGCGATGGCACTTGTTCCGATGACAGCTTTTGCAGAAGAGAACGCTCAAAGCAGTAAAACATCAATCACAACAGTAGATGAGCTTTTGCAATTTGCAAAAGCTGTGGACAATGGCGAATACGACGATAAAACAGATGCGGTTGTATCTCTTGATGCAGATTTGGATTTAACCGGTATTGCGTGGACACCAATTGGTAGCACATTTGATGCTGATGGAAATCTGTTGCATTACTTCAGCGGCAAATTTTACGGAAACGGGCATACGATTTCCAATTTAGATTTTTCCGAAAACTATGGAAAGACAGAATATCCGTCCTTCGGATTATTCAGTGAGGTTTACGGCGCTGAAATTTCCGGTTTGACAATTCAAGGCAAGCTGGATGTATCCAATTCGGGGTATGTCTATTTTGGAACGGTAGCGGGTGTTGCAGCAGACAGCAAAATTTTTGACTGCGTTTCAGATGTGTCGTTCACGGATACAGACAAATATATTAACGGTACTGCGGCTATGTGCGGATATGCAATAAATAGCACGATTGAGTACTGCCAAAACAAGGGGAATTTTTCAATAACGAAGGATGTCAGCTCTTTCCAGACGGGCGGTATCGTAGGCGTTGCTCAAAACAGTACCGTTCAGTATTGTGCTAATACAGGCGATATGACCTCTTGGACACCCTGTACCGGCGGAATCGTTGGGCAGTTGTATCAAGCCTCAAAGATTATCAATTGTTATTCCACAGGGAAAATGGCTCCTCTTGGCAATGGAACTACGGATTTCGGCGGCATTGCAGGCATAGTTGGTGCTGGCACTGAAATCAGACATTGCTATTTCGCTGGTGAAATGGATTTATCTCAATACACTGCCACTACACCTTATAAGCGTTTAGGTGGTATTGCAGGCGGTGTTTCTTCTGATACACCTGCTTTTGAAAACAATTATTTCGTGGGAACTGAGAATGTCCCGGCTTGCTTTAAGTACCAGAATGCTGGAACAGAAAAGACCCTTGACTCCATGAAAACGGAAGATTTCTTTAATGAAATCACTGCTGCTGGCGGCAATTATCGATTCAACTCAAATGGCACACCTATTCTGCCAGCACCGAAATATGCAGTTTCTTTTGATGTAACACCTGCTGAACTGACAAATGTAATCATCAAAGTGAACGGTCAGGTAGTAACAAACCCCGCCAATTTGGAGGCAGGTACTTATCAAGCCGAAGTCAGCGCAGATAATTGCGAGGTTTTCAATTCCAATATTACGATTACGGCTGATACGGCAACTCATTCGCATACTATCGCAATGACTTATTTGCCTGCCGACTACACCAAAGTCGATGCGGCCATTGCCAAAGCAAATGCCCTGAACAAAGATGAATACAAAGACTTCACTGCGGTAGAAGCTGCCGTCAAAGCTGTTGTCCGCGACAAGAACATCACTGAACAGAGCGAAGTTGATGCAATGGCAAGGGCTATCGAAGATGCGATTGCTGCTCTTGAGAAAAAACCCGCCAGCACCAAAGAGAAAAAACCTGCCAGCACCAAACCGGGAACAACCGATGAACTTCCGAATACTGGCGATAGAAGCAGCCTTGCTTTGTTGATCGCCCTGTTGTTCGTCAGCGGCGGTACAGCAATCGTAACAACCGTTTACGGCGGAAAGAAAAAGCGCAGCGTAAAGTAAAACTAAGTATTTAGCCCAAGGGGCCGTCACTTTCCTATATTCAGACAACCAGTCCGGTGAGTCGCGCTCAGAACCCGAGAGGGCCGCGTGCCCGCCCGCAATATATTTGATTGATCGCGAGTTCCGCACGCAAAGAAGGCCACTTAATGTGGCCTTCGTCTTGCGCAGGACTGCCCGAGCAGGCAATCAAATATATTGCGGGCCGGCACGCGGCCAAGTCGGCTTTACGACAGCGCGATACCGCCAAGCCAGCCCCAGCGCACGCCAGAGCCAGTGCCGTAGAACCCAATGAACGAGTCAAGCGACTTAGACGTGATGGCGCCCTCGTTGCTCATAACGATGCCGCCGCCAACATAGATGCCCACGTGTCCGTACAGCAGACCCGGCGTACCGGTGCCACTGTGCGACGAGTCGGCCACGATCATGCCCACCTGCAGCGCCGAACGATCGGAGCTGTAGCACCAGGCGTTAAACATGTCGCACGCGTTGCCGCCAAAGTAGCCCACGCCGGCGTTGCGGAACACGTTGGTAACCCAGGCGGCGCACCAGTTCAGGCCAGGCGAAGGCGTGGAGTAGCATGCATTGACGACGGCCTGCTGCTTGCCCGAGCCGGCATTCTGCTGCGGGGTGCCGCCGGCATACGAGCCGCCACCCGAGCTTGAACCACCCGAATAGGAATTGTTCTTGTTTGCGGCAGCCGCGGCAGCAGCAGCCTTCTTGGCAGCCTCCTCGGCCTGAGCGGCAGCAAGAATCTCGGAATCGCGCTGGGCCATGAGCTCCTTGACATCGTCGGAGAGGCCGTTCAGAACCGTCTGGACCTCCTGCTGCTTGGCCTGCATGTCCTGCATCTGAGCAGTCTGCTGGTCCTTGAGCTTCTCCAAGTCGGCTTTTTGCGACTCGAGCTCGGACTTCTGTGTATCGAGCTCTTTCTGGATGGTCTGGATGTCCTCGATGGCGTCACGGTCGCTCTTGTTGATCTTCTCGACGTAATGCGCGTTGGCGACGAGCTCCTCAAACGAGCCAGAAGCGAGCAGCAACGACAGGATATTGGTACCGCCCGACTTGTAGCTGGCGGCAACGCGATCGGAAAGATCGCTGCGCTTCTCTTTGAGCTCGGCCTTCTTGGTGTCGATCTGAGCCTGCGTCTCGTCAATCTGGCCCTGTACGCCCTCGATATCGCTGAGGGTCTGGGCATTCTTGTTGGCGAGCGTCGCGTACTCATTAGCGATGCTGTCGAGCTGGGCCTGGACCTCGTCGAGCTGGGCCTGGGCGGCATTCAGTTTGTCGGTGGTTTCTTGGCTGGCCTCAGCCGCATGGGCGCGGGCGGGCAGGCCAAAAAGAACAGCCGCGGAAGCAGCACCGAAAAGAGCCTTAAGGGCAGTGCGGCGCGAAAGCTCCTGCGTAAAGATGGAATCGTTGTTTGGTGACATATGTACTCCGTTACATGCTTATTTATATGTCGCTCAACTCAAACATATTAACGCACATCGCGCTTGTCCCAACTATTTCCACGAACGGCTGGAAAAGCATGGTCAGCGGCTCGCAAATACGTCCCACACCAAAGGTAAGGATTATGCAAATAACACCCTATGAGTACGTTAACATAATCCTCTGCTTTTCCTACAGCGCACGATTTGGGCGTCCCCGCCTGCGCTATACTCCCCTCTAGAAGTGTTCCTGATTCGATAGGAGACTACATGTCCAAAGCACTCGACCCCAAAGACACCTGCGTCCTCGTTACCGGTGGCGCCGGCTTTATCGGCTCGCACACCGTCGTTCAGCTGCTCGAGGGTGGCTACCAGGTCGTCATCGTCGATGATCTTTCCAACTCCAGCTCCGTCGCCGTCGACCGCGTCAAGACCATCGTGGGCGACGAGGCCGCCAAGAACCTCACCTTCTACGAGGCCAACGTGCTCGACCGCGATGCGATGAACAAGATCTTCGATACCCATCAGATCGACCGCGTCATCCACTTTGCCGGCTTTAAGGCCGTCGGCGAGTCGGTGAGCAAGCCCGTCGAGTACTACCACAACAACATCGAGAACACCCTGGTGCTCATCGACGTCATGCGCAACCATGGCTGCAAGTCCATCATCTTCTCGAGCTCCTCGACCGTCTACGGCGATCCGGACAATCCGCCCGTCACCGAGGAAGACCCCAAGAAGCCCGCGACCAACCCCTATGGTTGGACCAAGTGGATGATTGAGCAGATCCTCATGGACGTCCACACCGCCGACCCCGAGTGGGACGTCGTGCTGCTCCGTTATTTCAATCCCATCGGCGCCCATCCGTCGGGCCTGATTGGCGAGGATCCCAAGGGTATCCCCAACAACCTGGTGCCTTACGTCGCCCAGGTCGCTGTCGGTAAGCTCGAGGCCGTTCAGGTCTTTGGCAACGATTACCCCACCCCCGACGGCACCGGTGTGCGCGACTACATCCACGTGTGTGACCTGGCATCTGGTCACGTGGCCGCCCTCAACTGGATGAACGGCAAGACCGGCGTCGAGATCTTTAACCTGGGCACCGGCACCGGCACCTCGGTGCTCGAAGTCGTCGCCGCCTTCTCCAAGGCCTGCGGCAAGGAACTGCCCTATGTGATCCGCGAGCGCCGTGCCGGTGACATCGCCGCCAACTGGTGCGATGCCTCCAAGGCCGAGCGCATGATGGGTTGGAAGGCCCAATACGACATCGCGGATATGTGCCGCGACAGCTGGAACTGGCAGAGCCACAACCCCAACGGCTTCGCCGACGCCGAGTAGCCACTCCCCCGTGCTAGGTTTTGTGGCATGCCTCAAAACCTAGCACGCGACATGCTCGGCACATGCCGCTTCCCGCATGGGTAGATTTCTAGACATGTCCCAAAAATCTACTGGCCCCGGCCTCCAATGTGAGGTCGGGGCTTTTTAGGAACTCGTTCTCGAGCTCGAGCTCGCGCATGCACTTGCGGGCGGCCCTCATCTCGGCGGTCTCGGTCTTGGCCGCGGCCGCCGCGACCGGGTGGTTGGCCAGTTCCTTCTTTCTGACCGTCACCCATCTTCCCAGGATCTTCTCATTGATGCCGAGGTCGGCGGCCACTTGGGCGATGGGCTTCCCCGACGCGACGGCGAAGTCTGCGGCCTCGGTGCGGTGCCCCGCTGTGCAGGAGAGCCTATCTGCCATGACTGAACACTCCTTTCTTTTTGGCGCTGAAACGATTATCGCCGCTCAACGCCATTCCTCTAAGTCAAGTGTCCTGGGATACAATACAGTTCAAAGAGACGAGGAGGATCCGGCGCTCCTCTTGATGAGCCCGGAGAGGCCCCTGGTCGTCACCCTTCCCCGCGCGAACGCAAAGCGGACGGCGGCGAGCCATGTCCTCCCCGCGCGTTCCATTTAGGGAGTCCTCGAGAAGTCGATCTCCCTGTGCGATAATCGAGCTATTGAGTCTCGCGAGTTTAGAGCTGGTGATATGCATTGAAAATCAAGGTGAAAAACATCGGCAGGGTCGCTGAGGCCGATATCGAGATTAATGGCATTGCCGTGATCGCCGGGGAGAACGGGACGGGGAAAAGCACGGTTGGAAAAGCGCTTTATGCGGCCTTCAACAGCATGTCCGATTCGGAGAACAAAATCGACCGCATGAGGCGCAATAGTGTTGAACGCGCCATCAGGAAGGCATATGTGGGAGGCCCTCTCGACTCCACGTCTCGCCACAGGCGAACTGCTGGAAGAATGAATGGTTTCATCGACAGGGTTTTTTCGGGCGAGTGCACGAGGGACGAGCTTATTGATGAGATAAAGGAGTATTACGGGGAGGAGATCTCCCGTGAGATCGAATCCGATTTCACGAATGGCGTAGCAGGAGTTGCCGATCAGATTATCGAGATCATGGATATCTCCGATGATGAGGTATTTCGTGCGATTGCGACAAACAGGTTCCAAAGCGAGTTCAACGGCCAGATCAATTCGGTTTTCGGCGAAGAGCCCGGGAAGGTCGAACTCCAGATAAAGGACGCATCTACGGTTTTCTCGGTTGCAGGTGACGAGGTGGCGGAGGTGCACGATAGGAGGGTTTTGCGATTCAGGGCGCATTATCTGGACGACCCGTTCCTGATCGATTCTCTCGGAGGGCCCTACGGCCCCGCTTTTCGGTTCAGGTCCCTCCTTGGACACCAGGAGGAGCTGCGGCAAGATTTGATTCAGGCGACCATCCGTAACGATGACAGCGAGTCCTCGCTGTTCGACGAGATCGCGAAGGAGCGGCACCTGAAGGTTCTCATGGACAAGGTCTCCTCCTTATGTCCGGGGTATTTCGAGAGGAGCGAAAGTCGCGGTCACCTTACGTATCTCGAAGAGGGCTTCGCTCGGGGGTTGGAGCCTGGGAACCTTTCTGCTGGCTTGAAGACGTTCGCCATCATGAAGGTGCTCTTGAAGTCCGGCGCGCTAGATGCCGGAGGGACTATTATCCTCGATGAACCCGAGATTCATCTTCATCCTGCATGGCAGCTGGCCTTCGCCGAGATAATCGTGCTGCTCCAGAAAGAGCTCGGGATGCACGTCTTAATGAGCACCCATAGTCCATATTTCTTGAATGCGATCGAAGTGTATTCTAAGAAGCACGCTGTTGATGGATTGTGCTCATATTATCTTGCGGAGACCTGCGCTGATGGACGCTCTCGCTTTGCCGAAATAACCGGCTCGACTGAGGTCGCCTACGAGAAGCTGGCGGCTCCTTTTGATACGCTTGAGAGGGAGGAGTACGGCCTTGAGTAGCGACCTGTGCGCCTCCTGCCCTCATCCGAACTCTCCCGTGGTGCCAGATGGCAGCGATGGTTGCTCCCGTTGCAGGACCTGTATCCTAAGGGACTGCACGTCGACCATCTCCAAAACATCCAGAGACGGGAGCGTCTCTCTTGTGGATGACGATTTGCCTGTTGTCAATTTTGACTCTGTTAAAGAATGCTACTGCAAGAAGGTCAATAGGTGGATGCAACTCCCGCGCTCCGCCGATGCGCTGTATTGCGATCGGGAAACGTTATATCTAGTCGAATTTAAAAACGGCAGTCTGAAGGAGACGCTGGGGAAGAGGCTCAATCCCAAGGATGACGAAGAGCTTGGTATCAATCTTGGCCAAAGGGACGCCCTCATCGAGAAGTGCAAGGACAGCGTTTTGATCTGCTCGGACCTGTGGGGAAAGAGGACGAGATGGTTTCGCGAGCACTGCGTCTTTGTTTTGGTATACAACGAGGACAAGAACAAGACCGCGTTGAAGCGGGTTGCCAGCTCGATTAGGAAAAAAGCGCGTTTTGGGCTTCCTGACAAATTGAAAGGTTTTTGCGTGAAGGATGTCTTGACGCTAACCGAAAAGGAGTTTTCGACATCGCTCCTTTCAACTTGGCGAGACGCAGAAGAAATCGCGGAGGTCGACGCGTAGGAGACCGAAAAGCATCCGGTGGCTATTTGCTCCCGATATCGATCGTTCGTCTGCAGTCGGTTTTCTTTCCGCTGCGCCCGCCAGTTTGCGATGAGTCGCGCACCGTGTGAAGCTCAACACGGATGAAATACAAATATAATCCCCCCTTGCACTGTGTTGATAAATATTGCTCGTCGAACTCATCTGAACTGGGCTTTCTTGCATAGAACTGCCTGAACCTGAGCGTTTTCGGGTATCGCATTGCCCGATCGAGCACCATCGCGACCTTCTCAAGCTTGTCCTCGGGCGGACTCATAGCCACAGCCCCGCATGTCGTCCCGGTTGGAGCCGGGATGAGCCCTCAGGAAGCACTGCATGAAGTAGCGCATCCGGTTCACGGGCCCCAGCGGGTTCTGGCCGTCGGGAACGCCCTTGAGCAGCTTCGCGTTGTAGTGCTGGCTCTTCAGTGACAGATTGTTGACGGGAGCCGTGTGGCGCCCGGCTCCATGTCGTGGATGAGCGTGGAGCCGGGCGCCACACGGCTCCCGAACGTCGCCAAGGTCTTCGCCCTGCTTGTCTTGCCAAGGCCCTCCCGGATGAAGATTGAATTGCCTGGCTCATCGCAGCCGAGCGCGACACGGCCTCTACCCGAGACCATCATCTCTACACATAGCCCATCATTCGACAAGAACGCGCAGTTTGTCCTGCATAGGCGCATGGTGTCCCCCTCCGCCGCAAGAGGTGAGCAAAAGAGAGGCTCCCCTCGCCACTACCGGACAAAGGGACCTCTCTGGGGAAACACGCTATAAAACCTTCTTGCCGGGCGGTCGAGTACAGCACCGACGGCGTACCCGTGGAGACCTACCCAGAGCCCACGCCATTTCAAGTTTCTTGGTCTTCAACGCCACAATCCGATAATCATCCAGCCGTCGAAATGACCTCGTCACAGGCGGCAAGCATCTCCTCGTCATGAGTGACAACGATTACAATATGGTCTCTCTTAATTTCATGAAGCAATTTGATCAGCGCGCCTCGACTCTTCGCATCAAGTGCTGAGGTCGGTTCATCAAAAAGCATAACGTCCGGCGATTTCAACAGCTGTCTCACAATTGCAATCTTTTGCTTCTCGCCGCCGGACACCCCTCCTTTCCTGTCTCTTATACAC